>DATICC010000311.1:0-7643 GCA_035457045.1 Woeseiaceae bacterium
TACGCGATGTTTCTCGCCTGAGGGGAGAAGTTGCCACGGGAAAAGGTGCCGGATCACTGCAGTGCCATAGATGCGCAACGGACAGTCACCGGCCTCTCCCCTGCTGCCGTGCCCTGCCTGGTCGCTAAATAAACCCGGCACCTTTTCACAGGCCTCCCCCCGACCGCCGTGCTGAAACAACGCGACGAACGTCTCGGCCGGAGCACGCACTCTCCGCCCACTCCGGTGACTGTCCGTTGCGCATCCATGGCACTGCAGTGATCCGGCACCTTTTCCGAGAAATAAACCCGGCACCTTTTCTCGTGGCAACTTCTCCCCTCAGGCGAGAAACATCGCGTAGGCGGGATTGTCGCTTTCTTCCCAGTGAGCGTAGCCAAGTTCGGCAAGATGGGCTTCGAGTTCTTCTGACTCGTCCCGGGGAACCTGGATGCCGGCCAGTATGCGTCCGTGGTCCGAGCCATGGTTGCGGTAATGAAACAGGCTGATGTTCCACTTCGTGCCGATCGCCTGCAGAAAATTGAGCAGGGCACCGGGACGCTCCGGAAACTCGAATCGAAACAGCCGCTCGTTTTCCAGTTTCTGTGCCCGCCCGCCGACCATGTGGCGAACGTGCAGTTTTGCAACCTCGTTATCGCTCAGGTCTTCAAGCGGGTAACCGAGTGCACGCAACTTGCTGATCAGCGCGTGCCGCTCGGCGGCACCCTGCCGTAATTCGACGCCGACAAAAATGTGCGCTTTGTCCGAATCGCTGTACCTGTAATTGAACTCGGTGACGCTGCGCTTGCCGATGGCTTCGCAAAAGCTGCGAAAACTGCCAGGGTGTTCCGGAATCTCGACGGCCAGGAGCATCTCGCGCTGCTCGCCCACAGCCGCTCGCTCGGCGATGTGCCGCAGCCGGTCGAAGTTGACGTTGGCGCCGCATACGATGGCGACGACGTTTTGTCCCTTCATCCGGTGATCAGCAAGGTATTTCTTCGCGCCGGCAACAGCCAGCGCACCCGCCGGCTCGGCAATGGAACGCGTGTCGTTGAAAATATCGCGGATGCCGGCGCAAATCTGGTCCGTGTCGACGGTAACGATTTCGTCGACGAACTCCTGGCACAGGCGAAACGTTTCATCGCCCACCCGGCGGACGGCTACACCGTCGGCGAAGATGCCGACGTGGCGCAATGTCACAGGGCTGCCGGCTTGCAGCGAATCGCGCATTGCAGACGAGTCCACCGGTTCGACGCCCACGACCCTGATGCCGGGATTCTTCGCCTTGATCCAGGTCGCGATCCCGGCTATCAGGCCGCCGCCGCCCACAGGAACGAAGACAGCGTGGATTTCCTCGTCCGCCTGCTGCAGGATCTCGCGGCCGATGGTGCCTTGGCCTGCAATGACGTAAGGGTCGTCGAAGGGATGTATGAACGTCAGGCCCTGGGCGGTCTCGAGTTGCCGCGCATGGGCGTACGCATCGTCGTAGCTGTCTCCGTGCAACACCACCTCGCCGCCGAGCTTTCGCACCGCATCGACCTTGATGCTCGGTGTCGTCACCGGCATGACGATGATCGCGCGCACCTGCTTGCGACTTGCAGCGAGAGCAACGCCCTGTGCGTGATTGCCGGCGGAACTGCAAATGACGCCGTTGCGCAGGATCTCCGGTGCGAGGGCGTTCAGCTTGTTGTAGGCACCGCGGAGTTTGAAGGAAAAGATCGACTGCAGATCTTCGCGCTTCAGAAGGATGCGGTTTCCGATACGCGCGGACAGGTTGCCGGCGATTTCAAGTGGCGTAGTCGTTGCGACGTCGTAAACACTCGCCTGCTCGATCAAAGTGAGATAGTCGACCGCTTTCATGCGCCGCGCTTTGCATCCGGGAACTGCAACTAGCCTATCCGAATCCTGCAGGGCCGACTACCGGCGTGGATGTGCCCGCCCGGTGCCGATTCCGGGCGGGGATCGTGGCGGTCGTCGCCTACGGGCTCAGCGGCTTGCCGTCCGCATCCAGCAGCGAGATGTCACCGATCTCCAGTTCGCGAATGCCGGACTCTACTTTTTGCCGGTCGCCGACTATGACCCAGATCATGCTGCCCGGCCGGATCACGTCGCTCGCCGCGGTTGTAATCTGGTCTGCAGAGAGGTTGCGCACGCTGTCGGCGTAGGTATTCCAGTAATTGTCGTCGAGATCGAAGTCGACGATTTCGCCGATGTCGCGCAGGACGGCGGCGCCGGTTTCCCAACGGCCGGGCAGGCTTAGCGTATTGTTTGCCTTGACCTTGTCGATTTCCTCATCGGTAGCAGGATTGTCGCCAAGGTACTCTGCGACCTCGCGGCGTATCTCCGCCATCGACTCTTTGGTCTTGTCCGTCTGAACAGGTGCGTAAACGATGAACGGACGCTGGCCTCGAGTGTCGACCAGTACCGATTGCGCCCCGTAGGACCAGTGCTTGTCTTCGCGCAGGTTCATGTTGATTCGCGAGGTAAAGCTGCCGCCGAAGATCTCGTTCATGGTTTCTATGGCGATCTCGTTTCCATCGCCGACTGCCGGGGCAACGTTGCCGGCAAAAATGATCGACTGCTCCGAACCCGGACGATCGATGAGGTAGACGCGCTCACCGTCCGGCCGGTTAACCGCCGCAATGTTCTTGACGGGTACCGTGCCCGGTTTCCAGGCGCCGAAGAGTTTCTCGAGCTTCGGAAGGATCTCGCTCATCGTGGTATCGCCTACAACGATCACGGTGGCGTTGTTTGGTTTGAACCACGTGGCGTGATAGTCGACCAGCGACTCGCGGGAAATGCGTCCAACGGACTCTTCGGTTCCTGATCCGGTCAGCGGCAGTGAATACGCATGGCCATCGCCGTACAGCAATGACGGGAAGATGCGCAATGCGAGACCGACCGGACGTGTCTTTTCCTGTTTGATTTGTGCAAGAAAGGTTTTGCGCAGGCGCTCGAGGTCCTCGGCGGGGAACGATGGATTGAGGATGACATCGGCGTAAATCGCCAGCGACGCATCCAGGTTCTCGGTCAGCGCATTCAGTACGACGCGCGACGAGTCGATTCCTGAGGCAGTGCCGATGGATGCGCCGAGCCGGTCAAGTTCGTCGCTGATCTGCAACGAGTTCCGCTTGCGCGTGCCCTCGTCGAGCATCGCCATGGCGAAGCTGGAAGTGCCCGGCTCGCCGAACTGGTCGGCCGCGAATCCCGCATCGATTTGCATGCTGATGTTGACGGCCGGCACCGCATCGCGAGTTGCCACGATCACTTCCAGGCCGTTCTTCAGATTGCCGCGTTCGAAGGAAGTGAACCGTACGTCCGGAAACGAAGTGGTCTCCGGGACCGCGGACCGGTCCACACCCACACCGGTGGTCGTCAATTCCGGAAACGGGTGAACTTCGAGGTGGTATGCGCCGGCGCCGAGCCATCGGCGGGCCGCGGCGATCACGGTTTGCGGCGTTGCTGCCTCGAAACGGTCGAGCGAGGTGCGGTAGAAGCCGGGGTCGCCCGCGTAGACAGCGTTCTCTGCGAGTATGTCCGACTTGCCGCCGAACCCGCCAACCTGCTCGATACCCTGCACGAAACCGGATTTCATGTGCGCTTTCACGCGGTCGAGTTCATCCTGGGTCAGGCCCTCGTCGAGGAAGCGTTTCAGTTCCTCGTTCAAAACTGCCTCGACCCTGGCCAGGTCGCCGCCCGGCTGTGCAGATGCCTGCAGCAGGTAAAGGCCGGCGATTTCGCCGGGAAACTGCCAGGAACCGACGTCCGTCGCAATCTGGTCGGTGTACACCAGGCGCTTGTACAGGCGGGAGTTCTTGCCCGCCGTCAATACCGCGTCGGCGAGCTGCAGCAGGTCCGCATCTTCCGATACGAAGCGGGGCGCACCCCAGACCTTGTATATCCTGGCTTGCGGCACCCGGTCCTGCATCACCTGGCGCTTGTCGCGATCGAGGCGGAATTCCCATGACTCGTGTTTGGCTATCGGTGGCCCCGGCGGAATGTCGCCGAAGTACTCCGTGACTTTGGCCAGCGCATGCTCCGGTGCGATGTCGCCGGCAATGACGATGACTGCATTGTTCGGACCGTAGTAGGTCTTGAACCACTCGTGCACGTCCTCGACGCTGGCGGCGTCGAGATCCTCCATCGAGCCTATCGGCAGCCACGCGTAGGGATGGCCTGCGGGAAACAGGTTTTCGACGATGTGGTTGAACACGCGACCGTAAGGCTGGTTTTCTCCCTGGCGCTTCTCGTTCTGCACCACGCCGCGCTGCTCGTCGAGGCGCTCCTGCGAGACGGCGCCGAGCAAGTGGCCCATGCGGTCGGACTCCATCCACAATGCCATGTCGAGAGCGGTATTCGGGACGTTTTCGAAATAGTTCGTGCGATCGAAGTCGGTCGTACCGTTCATGTTGGTAGCGCCCACTTTCTCGAATGGCTCGAAATATTCGCTGTTGTAGTTTTCGCTGCCGTTGAACATCAGGTGCTCGAACAGGTGCGCGAAGCCGGTCTTGCCGGCCTTCTCGTTCTTCGAACCGACGTGATACCAGAGATTGACAGCCACGATCGGCGCCTTGCGATCCTGGTGCACGATCAGCCGAAGGCCATTGTCCAAAGTGTATTCGGTGAAGGTAATATCGATGTCTGTTGCATAGGCGCTGCCGGTCAGCAAAATACACAAGGCAACCAAGCAGACTTTCAGGCGGCGAATGTTCATCATTGGTCTCTTCAGAACAGAGTTACGGCTGGAGTTTAGCCTAAAGACCGGGGTCGCCGGACAAGGTTCAATATCCATGGCTTTCCGATACCGAGACTTTCATAATGCGCCCGATGAATGAATACACGACGCGAAGAACCCTGTATCCGCCGATCGAGCCGAACCGCAGCGGCATGCTGGACGTCGGCGATGGCCACCACATCTACTACGAGGAATGCGGCAACCCGCACGGCAAGCCCGTGGTCTTCCTGCACGGCGGCCCCGGCGGCGGTTGCAACGCGAATATGCGGCGGTTCTTCAATCCGGATGTCTACCGGATCGTATTGTTCGATCAGCGCGGCAGCGGCCGAAGCAAGCCGCATGCGGCTCTCGAGCACAACACGACCTGGCACCTGGTCAATGACATCGAGATACTGAGGGCCGCGCTGCAGATCGACCTGTGGCAGGTGTTCGGCGGCTCCTGGGGCAGCACACTCGCACTCGCATACGCCGAGAAACACCCGCAACGGGTCAGCGAGCTGGTGTTGCGCGGCATCTTCCTGATGCAGCAGTCGGAGCTGGACTGGGCATACCGCTTTGGCACCAGCGAGCTTTTCCCCGATCTCTGGCAGGACTTCATCAAGCCGATCCCGAAATCGGAGCGTCACGACCTGATACAGGCCTATTACAAACGCGTCACCTCGACGGACAAAAAACTCCGCCTGGAATCAGCGAAGGCCTGGTCGCTGTGGGAGGGATCGACCATCAGCCTGCTGCCTGACCGTGCACTGGCGGATTCCTTTACCGTGGATGACATCGCGCTGGCTATGGCCAGGATCGAGACGCACTATTTCGTCAACAAGGGCTTCTTTGAGGAAGGGCAGTTGCTACGCGACATCGGAAAGCTGCGCAGCATACCGGCGGTGATCGTGCACGGTCGCTACGACGTGCTGTGTCCAGCAAGTACCGCATGGGCCCTGTCGAAAGCCTGGCCCGGGGCGGTACTTCGCATCGTCCCGGACGCCGGCCATTCGGCATTCGAACCGGGCAATGTGCACGAGCTCGTGATGGCGACGGACACGTTTGCCACCCGCCAGGTGCACAAGCATTGAAAAAACGGCTGATCAGCAATGCCCGCCTGGTCAATGAAGGTCAAATCCGCGAAGTGGATGTTCTTCTTGCCGGCGACCGCATAGAGAAAATTGCGGCGCACATCCGCGCGCCGGAAAACACAGTCGTGACTGATGCGGCTGGCAAGTACCTGTTGCCCGGAATGATCGACGACCAGGTGCATTTCCGCGAACCGGGCCTGACCAACAAGGGTGACATGGCAACCGAATCGGCCGCAGCCGTGGCCGGCGGTATCACCAGTTTCATGGACATGCCGAACGTCAATCCGCAGACCACGACTCGGGCGGCGCTGGCCGACAAGTACCGGATTGCGGAGGGCCGCTGTTCCGCCAATTATGGGTTCTACATCGGCGCGACGAACCGGAATATCGAGGAAATCAGGGCGCTGCAGGTCGGCGAAGCCGCCGGCATCAAGGTGTTCATGGGCGCGTCTACCGGCGACATGCTGGTCGACAGTCCCGAAGCGCTCGAAAAGTTGTTTGCGGACGCGCCGGTGATCGTCGTGACGCATTGCGAACACACGCCGACCATTCGCGACAACGAAGCTCGCGCGAAGGCGGAATTCGGCGAAAACGTGCCAATCAGCGAGCATCCGCGAATCCGCTCTGCACAAGCCTGTCTCGCATCGTCGAGCCTTGCCACGGACCTTGCACGGCGCCACGGCTCGCTGTTGCACGTGCTGCACCTGACCACCGCCATAGAGATGGCGCTGTTCTCGCGGGCGCCGCGTAATGACAAGCGCATCACGGCGGAAGTCTGCGTGCACCACCTGTGGTTCGACGATAGCCGTTACACGGATCTCGGCGCGAGGATCAAATGCAATCCGGCGATCAAGTCCGCGCAGGACCGCGAGGCACTGGTCAAGGCTGTCAACGAAGGACGCATCGACATCATAGCCACGGACCACGCACCACATACTTCAGCCGAGAAAAAGAAATCCTACTTCAAGGCACCGGCCGGGTTGCCCCTGGTGCAGCATGCCCTGCAGGTGCTGTTCGATCTCTCGGCCAGGGGTGACCTGACGCCCGAACTGATCGTCGAGAAAACCAGTCACGCTGTCGCAGACATCTTCGGCATCGCGGATCGTGGTTACGTGCGCGAAGGCTACTTTGCCGACCTCGTCCTGCTGGATCCGCACGCGCCTTACATCGTCGATTCGACAAACTTGTTGGCCAAGTGCCACTGGTCTCCGTTCGAAGGCCACACATTCTCCAGCAGCATCGATACCACTATCGTCAACGGGGCAGTCGTATACAGCCGCGGTGCACTGACCGGCAAGGTCGCCGGACGTCGACTGGAATTCCGGCGAGCCCGCTGAACGGAGCCGCAATTCCCGGTCTGATTTGCCGATGTCGGTGTCACCCTGAAATGACGCGCAGGCGCCCTGGCGGGACTGTTTAAAACTGTTTACTTTCCGGCAGACCCCGTTATGCTAATCGCAACCTCAATTCCTTGTGGCCTGACCGGAATTCCGCGTTCAGGCGGCCGTTTCCTGCCTTTGAATGAAGCCAACAGATACCTCTAACCCGGATTACTTCCACAAGGTCGTCGATTGCCAGTGGGCTTGCCCCGCCCATACCGACGTGCCGACCTACATCCGGATGATCGCCCAGGGCCGATTCTCGGACGCGTACATGCTGAACCGTGAGTCGAACGTATTTCCCGGCATTCTCGGGCGTGTCTGCGACCGGCCGTGCGAACCCGCGTGCCGGCGCGGCAGGGTCGAGGACAAGCCGGTTGCCATCTGCAGGCTGAAACGCGTTGCCGCCGATCACCGGGACGACATCCGCGACCGGCTGCCCAAGGCGCCGAAGAAGAAAAACGGCAAGAAAGTCGCGCTGAT
>DATICC010000312.1:0-2053 GCA_035457045.1 Woeseiaceae bacterium
GGACCCGGGCATCCACCGCCATGCCCTCGATGAGCGGTGAGCCCAGCTTGATGTCGCTGCCCTCGCCGACCAACAGGACTTCGTCGAAGCTGATGTTCGCGCCCTCGTCGGCGTCGATTCTCTCGAGCTTCAGGCGCTCGCCCTTGCTGGCCCGGTACTGCTTACCGCCGGTGCGAAATACTGCGTACATCGTTGCGAACTCCATGGTGCCGCTCGCACCTACCGCGCAAGCTACTGAGAAACAAGAGGTTTTTAAGGTATCGGCCGGCCGGGAACTACCGCGCTCGGGGCCCGCCGCCGCAAAAGAGCCGGAATTCTATAGAGTTCATGCGGCCGGGTCAACGCTCACTGCAGAAGAATCTGGCTGGATTTCAACAGCTTGCAAATTGAGCCGGCGATCCGCGTTTGCCGCTGGCCGGTCGCCAATGCGGGGATAATCAGGCATTATCGGACCCCGTATGCAAGCCGCCGAAAAGCCGAGCATTTCTTCCGGAATCGAGGACGCCAAGGCGCTCGCAGCCGGCGACATGCGTGCCGTCGACGAGCTTATTCGCCGCTCGCTGGAAAGCGATGTTGCGCTGGTGTCACAGGTGTCGCAGTACATCGTGACCAGCGGCGGTAAACGCCTGCGGCCATTGATCGTCCTGCTGGCCGCCCGGGCGCTCGGTTATACGGGACGGCACCACGTGCACGCGGCAGCCATCATCGAATTCATTCATACCGCGACCCTGTTGCACGACGATGTCGTCGATTCATCGGCGAGGCGCCGTGGTCGCGAGACCGCCAACACCGTTTTTGGCAACCAGGCAAGCGTGCTGGTCGGCGATTTCCTGTATTCGCGGGCCTTCCAGATGATGGTGGAAATAGGCCAGATGCCGGTCATGCGTATCCTCGCCGATGCGACCAACACCATTGCGGCAGGCGAAGTCATGCAGCTCATGAACGTGCACGACCCGGACCTCTCGGAATACGACTACCGCCAGGTGATCTACCGCAAGACCGCCCGCCTGTTCGAGGCCGGGGCACAGATCGCCGCGATACTCGCCGGCCGGCATGCCGATGACGAGGATGCGATGATCCTGTACGGGCGCAACCTCGGCACGGCGTTCCAGCTCATCGACGACGCGCTGGATTACGGTGCGAGTGCCGAGGAACTCGGCAAGAACCTTGGCGATGACCTGGCAGAGGGCAAAACGACCCTGCCGCTCATCCATGCCATGAAACATTGCTCGGACAGCCAGCGAAAGATGATCCGCCGCGCCATCGAGGACAGCGAGTCCGCTAATCTCAGGGATATCCAGGCGGTCATTGAATCGACCGGGGCCCTCCAGTACACTGCGGCGCGCGCTCAGGAGGCCGCCAATCTGGCGATCGATGCATTGTCCGGAATTCCCGACTCGGACTGGAAAGACGCACTGATCGCAATCGCGGAGTTCGCCGTCAACCGACGATCGTAATTATCGAACTTCCGTTCGAGCACGGGGTGTAGCTCAGCCTGGTAGAGCACTGCGTTCGGGACGCAGGGGCCGAAGGTTCAAATCCTTTCACCCCGACCAAATCCAGGCAGAAAAAATCGGCTCTTCACCCGTCAGGGGGAGCCGATTTTTTCTGGTTGGATGCAGGGCGGGATTTGGACCCGAATCGCAGGTTCACAAAATCGCAGGACGCGATTTTGGACGCCGAAGGCGCCTGAGCGGAGCGCGGGTGAGGCGCAGGAAGCGCCGACTCAATTCCTCTCACCCGGACCATGCCGTCGGGCAAATGACAGCCGGTCCGCCCAGCACGTCCCTTTTCCAGCAGGCCGCAGGTAGAATGATTCCATAGACCCTGCGACTTCTTCCGCCTGTCCCGGGAATTTGCGGGCCCAGGCTTTGTCGCATGAAGATCCCGACTGCAGGAAAGTGCGACCTCAAACCGGCAACATGGATTCAATGAAATACCGAGCGATACTCAGCATTGGCGCAGTTGCCTTCTCCTTCGCAGCCTGCGATGGCACGCAACGTGACCCCGGCAGCCTGCAGGCCAACGCCGTCAAGGTGGTAGCCATCCCTCT
>DATICC010000313.1:0-12295 GCA_035457045.1 Woeseiaceae bacterium
CCGCTCGATGTCGTGGCCTGGCACGGCAATCTCGCGCCCTGCCGTTACGATCTCCGCGATTTCAATACGCTAGGTTCGATCAGTTACGACCATCCGGATCCGTCGATCTTCACCGTGCTGACCTCGCAATCCGATACGCCCGGCACGGCCAACGTCGACTTCGTGATATTTCCGCCGCGCTGGCTGGTGATGGAGGACACTTTCCGGCCACCCTGGTACCACCGCAACGTGATGTCCGAATACATGGGACTGATCTACGGCGAGTACGATGCCAAGACCGGTGGCGGCTTCGTGCCGGGCGGCGCGAGCCTGCACAACTGCATGTCGGCGCACGGCCCGGATGCGAATGCTTTCAAGGCCGCGAGCAGCGCCGAACTCAAGCCGCAGAAACTTTCTGCGACCATGGCTTTCATGTTCGAATCGCGCTACCTGATACGACCGACCGCTTTCGCGATGTCATCGCCTGCGTTGCAGAAGGATTACCGGGATTGCTGGAGCGGCCTCAAAAAGCACTTCCGCGACAAACCCTGACCGTACTCAGCGGCACAGGCGCCGGCGTTTCTCCCGCAAGCTGCGCAACTCCTCCTGCATCCTGACGCCCTGCCTGGCCGTGTAACCCTGGCGCATTTTCGCTTCGATCTTCCGGATCTTTTCCCTGGTTTCGGCGCATTTGAGATCGCGCTCATCCGTCGGCGATGGCAGGGCCGTCGCCGAATACACCAGGTACAACAAAAGAGCTGCCAGCCAACGCACGATCCGGGCCCGAATAGAACACCAGGCTCAGATTGCGGTACGGCGCAGCGGATCGCACGCGGCAATTGCCGCGGGTTTCGCGAGTTTTGATCGCGCAAGCGGAATCCGGCGGTCGGAGTTGGCGGCCTCAGCCTGGTCCTGAGCGGATTTCGTCCTGGATCCTGCCGAGCCGCCAGGAATCGACGATTCCGGCTATCCAGCACAGGGCAAAGACCAGGAGCGACGCGTTCGCGGCCCGGTTGTCAGTCCCGGCCGAGGAGGCGGTAACGGCCTCGCTGATCGATTGCGCATCCAGCGCCACGTCGCCGCTGTTGATACGATCGACGACACTCATTGCCTGGTCAATGGCAGCGCTCGTGAGCAGGTACAACGCGGTCGTGGCGACGAGGATCAGGATCGATGCGCGAAAGAATTCTTTCAACGCGAGGTGGCCGATGCCGGGAAAGACCAGGCCCGACAACAGCGCTGCTTTCGTCGATTTCCTCACGCAGATGCCACGAGTTGCTTGTACATGACATAGGCATCGACATAGCCCGCCGACGGATGCCGGAATGCGCCGGGCAAGCTGCCGACGATGTCGAAGCCATGCTTCTTCCAGAGTCGAACGGCACCCTCATTCGTCGCGACCACCAGGTTGTATTGCATGGCGCGAAAACCCATCCGGATCGCTTCGACTTGTGAGTGCTCACACATCGCGGATGCCACACCCCGGCCACGGGCCGCTTCGGCCACGATATAACCACAGTTGCACACGTGTGCACCCTGGCCGGGCTGATTCGCTTTGAGGAAATAGGTACCGAGTATGTGCCCGGCATCGTCGGTTGCAACGTAGGTCGCCCGCGGCTGCCGGATCCAGATGTCGTGCACCTGCTGTGCCGTGATGTCCGTCGGGAAACTGTAGCTGTAGCCTGCACGAAGGACCGGTTCGATGATGCTCCAGGTGCCGCTCCAGTCCTCCTTGCCGAAGGGGCGGATCGCAACTTCCGCCCGCCGTGCATGCTCTTTTGGAACAGGATATTCCGAGGCCGGCATACGCTTACGAACTCGTCTTCCCCTTGCCCTTTTTTGCAGCGGCTTTTTTCTTTGAGGTTGCCGCAGCCTTCTTCCGCGCCTTCTTTTTCTTGCGTTTTTTCGCTGTGGACTTTCTTTCGCGTTTTACGGCCTTGAGCATCTTGCGGGCGCTCAACATCTCGGCCGTCATCGGCAAAGCGAGGGCCTCCGCTGCCAGCAGTTTTGCTTCGGCTGCCGAAGCAAAACTGCTGGCAGCGAGGGCCTCCGCTGCCAGCAGGGTTGCTTCGGCAGCCGAAATGTCCGGGTGCAGTTTCAATAATTCCCGTACCGCTTCGGAGATGAGCTCGGCATACTCGCGCTTCGAAATCTGTTTCCCGGCCTTGCGCAGGCCGGCCTTCAATGCATCCAGGCCCAGCGTTTTCAGTACGGATTCCCACATCGCGCGATTATCCCACAGCAACAAGGGTCCCGCGAACAATGGTGCCGGGTTTATTTATCAGGCGAAATGGCTGTTCGCTCTGCACAATAAATAAGCCCGGCACCATTGTTCCGGCACGTTTGTTCGGAGACAGTGACCCTAACTCGTTGCTCGCTTACACTACACGCCTATGCCTGCTGCTCGAATCAGGGTCACTGTCCCCGAATTGCTTGCGGCGTTGGTTTGTGCCGGCATGCCCGGCCTCGCCGCGCCGGCATCGGGGGTGACGGTCTTCGTGCACGTCAACCTGATTGACGGAGTCTCCCCGGATCCACGCTTCGATGCCACGGTGCTGGTGCGCGACGGCCGAATCGAAAGTATCGTGACGGGAACTGCGGATATTCCCGACGGTGCGCAGGTCGTCGATCTCGCGAATCGCTGGATGCTGCCCGGATTGATCGATGCCCATGTGCACCTGTCCGATCTCGACAGTGCCCGCAATGCATTACGCGCCGGCGTGACGACAGTTCGCTCGCTCGGGTCGAACCATTTCGTCGACGTCGGCATTCGAGAACTGCGCGGCTCAGGAGCCGCGGACCTGCCTGACGTCGTCGCGGCCGGCTACCACGTCCGCCATCACATGTCGGAGCAGTTCTTCATCGACACGCCGCAGCTGTGGACGACGATGAACGGCTTGTCCGGAGAGGCCGATGTCCGCAATGCCGTGCGTGCGCTTGCCGCACGCAATGTGGACGTGATCAAGGTGATGGCGACGGAGCGAGCCGGGGTGTCGGACGCCGACCCGTTGAAACGCGTACTCAGCGATGCCGAACTGGCCGCCGCGGCAGACGAGGCGCGGAGTGCCGGGCTGGCCGTGGCGGCGCACGCGCATACCGACGAAGCCGCGCGCGCAGCGGTACTCGCGGGCGTGCGCAGCATCGAACACGGCACCTTGCTCTCGGAAGAAACGCTGGCCCTGATGCGGGACCGCGGCACCTGCCTCGTGCCAACGCTCAGTTTCTGGCAGGACATGCTGGATGCGGGCGGTGACTATGACGACCCGGTCCTCAAGGCCAGGGCCGAAGCGTTGCTGCCCCGCGTCAGCCAGGCCACGGCGTTGGCCTGGCGCATGGGAGTCGCGGTCGCAGCGGGCAGCGACATGACTTACCGCCCCGGCGGCTCGCGGCGCGTCGCCGACGAGGTGGCCGGGCTGGTCAGTACCGGTTTGCCTCCCATGGAAGCCATCAAGGCAGCGACCTCGGTCGCGGCAAAATGCCTGGATATCGGAACGGGTACCGGTGCGGTCCGGCCCGAGCTGGAGGCGGACCTCGTGGTCGTTGCAAGCGATCCATTGCGCGACATCGGCGCGCTGCGTGACGTCCTGCTCGTGGTCAATGACGGCGTGGTTGTGATCGACCGCCTGACAGTTCCCTGACGCCGCCACTGCATGCGTGATCAGAGATAGCAACGCCCGGTAACATTCTTTGCAAGCGTCATCGATCGGGCCCGCCCCTCAGGAATCTGCGCTGGTCTGCGACGAATTCCGCAACGTCGCGTCGACAAGCTAGCGCGTGTAGTGACTAACAACGATTGCGATGTCCAGCTTGATACCGCCGGATTCCCATGCGAATTCCGTCGGAATGCCGAGGCTACCCTCAAACTCTGGCGGCGGAACGGTAATAGGGTACCAGTCGGCACCGTTCCTCTCGTAGACGGACAGCTGCACCCGAAAACCGTCCGCTGCGGAATCGGAGACGCGTAACCCGACCTTGTAGTTTTGCAGTTCGACGGGAATTTCGTTTCCCGATCGCACCAGGGAGCGATCCTGGATGGAGTACACCTGATCGTCTATGCTCAGGTCGAATTCATAGTTCGCCGCAAGAACGTTGACGTCCTGTGCCTGCGCGGAAATTGCGAGCAATAGCAGCACTCCCAATTGCGGGAAAACGCAGGCGCACGGTGCGAGCGCACCGACGAACTGCCGGTGTAAGAAGGGTAAGGTCATGACTAGCCCACTCCAGGATACTTGCCAAGATAGATGAGTATGAATGCCAGGGTATTGGACATGCCATGGGTAATGATCGGCAGGACGAGGTTTTTCCGGGCCACGAGGAATAACACGCCGAGCAGCAGACCGCTGAGTCCCTCCTGCACCCACCCGGAGACACCCTGCTCGGTGTGGCCCCATCCGAATAAAACACCGGCAAGCACGAGGCTCAGGACCCAGGCCACGCACCCCCCACCGAACAGCCGCGCAAGGCGCTCCATTAGAAAACCGCGGAAGCAGATTTCCTCGCCGAACGCGGCGAGGGTCCACGACAAGGCTAGGAAAATCAGCAGCACCGGGATGCTGCCCTCGATGGCCTTGAAATCCGAGTAGTCGGGCTGGCCACCGAAATACGCGCTGATCGCCGGCGTGGTGACATAAACAGCCAGCAATTCCATCGCCAGTCCGAGGATGACTCCCAGAACAACTGTTCGCAACAGGAAGGGTGGCCGACTGAGGCCAATGCTTGCCCAGGGCTCCTTTCCGAGGCGCAACGACAGCCAGATCAGCGGCAAGAGAACAATGGTCTGCGTCAGCGGAACGAGACCGATGCTGTCAGCGAACACGACCGCGAAAAAAACAGCGATCTCGGCAAGCATCCGGACTTGCTGTCGGCGGGCCGTGGGCATCAGCACGGAACCTTGTTGGCGGTCAAGCTCATGCGGCATCGCTCAGGTTGCCTGCAGCCGGCTGAAGTGGGTCGCGAGCAACGTGCTTGCGGCCGGCAACGTAATGGCCCAGGGGCTTCGCCCCAAGGGAGGGGAGGGTAGTTCATCCGCAGCGCGAGAAAGGGAGTAAGACAACCGTCGGCAATAAGTGCCCTGCGTAACCAGCGCGCGATGCCATGATTGTCAAACACCCCTGACGATCGCCATCGCCCGATGGTTCAGGTACTCACCTCTCGTCGGATTCCGTGCGGAATCCTTTGAGCGATGCCCGGCCCAGCCAGACGAACAGCGCCAGCACCAGGACCTGCGTCACCACGAACGGCGGCTCCTGCTGCGTGGGCGCAACCTGTGCCAGCGCGGGCAATCGTAGAAAGAGCTGCACAAGCAGCACGAACACGTTGAGATAGAGTGCAGCGATCGCCGTGACCACGTAAGTTCCCCGCCACCGGCCTTGAAGGTCTTTCGCATAGCGCGCCACCAGGCAGACTGCGAGCACTGCGAGAGAGATCGCACCGACGACATGCGGCGGCAGGACCCTGGTAAACGGGAAGAAGAACCCGGTTACGCTCGTGAGTACGGTCGTGACGAGGAAAAACGCGGTCCAGCCGTTCAATCGTGCACCGGCGATCATCCCCCCGGCAACAACGAGTCCGGTGATGATTCCAAGGACGCTGATGACGACGTGGATCAGGGTAAACGTTGGCAGGTCGATGATCATTGCAACTCCTCTTTGTTCCAGGCCGTGGTCGGGCCGGTTATTGTCGGGTTACAGTCAGACGTCCGTAGGCCGGGAAAATTCGCCAGGGTGACGTATTTACGTACAAGTAATTGTGCACGTTGAGTGAGACATAGCCTTCCATTCTGTCGCGCTCCACGTGTGCCAAAAAAATGGAAAAATTCTGCACAAATCCATCGTTTCTGTTGACGGTATTGATCATGGCCGTCCCCTCGACGGCGTAAATGTAGTTTTCGACCGCAAGGCGCACTGGCTTGTTGTCTTCGTAGACTTCGACCATCACCGAACTGCCGTTGATGACCAGTCTCATTTTCTGGCCCCCGGGACTTTTCCGGTAGAATCCGACCGGATCGTAGTTGACTTCAAAAAAACCCTCCCACACGCCATTGAACGAACCCAGCCTGTAAAGCTCGCGCTCAGGGTCTATCGTGTCAAAGTCGGTCGGG
The DNA here is from genome assembly GCA_035457045.1 of Woeseiaceae bacterium. Taxonomy (GTDB): domain Bacteria; phylum Pseudomonadota; class Gammaproteobacteria; order Steroidobacterales; family Woeseiaceae; genus JAKEGN01. Next base: position 6,080 of record DATICC010000313.1, read on the forward strand.
TGTTCAGGGTACTCCTGGCCTGCGGCATTCGCAGCGACGAGGGAAAGGCAGACGAAGATCAGGGTGCGCATTTTACGAATTCCTTCGAGCCCGGCCGGGGACTCTAGCAAATGCCGGTCTAATCAAATAGTGCAACCGATTGCCTGCAGCAGCTCTCACTCGCCGGCTTCCACCCAGGGATTGTAGGAACCGAAGTTCCACAGGTGTCCTTCCGGGTCGCGGCAGGAGTAGAGCCTGCCACCGTAATCCTGGTCGGCCGGAGCCATAACGATGTCGGCCCCGGCGGCAACGGCCCGCGCGTGATGTGCATCGACGTCGTGGACGATGATGTACGCGCTCTGCGTTCCAATACCCCCGACTGCCCTGGGCGGCTTTTGCAGTGCATCGAATGCGGTATCGCGAACGGAGCCCAGCATGATCATGCCGCCGTGCAGCGTGAGCTGTGCATGCTCGATGCTGTTGTCCGGGCCCGGCACCACCAGGTGTCGCTGGAAGCCGAACGCTTTGCACAGCCAGTCGATGGCTGCTGCCGCGTCGTCGTACTTGAGAGTCGGGATGATAGTCGATGTCATGGTTGCACCTGATCGCTCACGGCCGGGCGCCCTTTGCCCGTCCCTGTTGCAGGCCGTACCCGTGTCCTGTTGAACCAAATCTCCACTACGACGAAGTTCGGCACCCAGCAGAGCCACGCGATGTAGGGATAAGCTGTCTCGAATTCGATACCGGCGATCGCGGATGCCGGCAAATACAGACGCAGTGTAACTGCCGCAAACGTCAGCGCGAAATTGCGCACCATCCAGCGCCGATGCAGTGCCACTTGCCCACCGCGAATGGCAAGGTAGGCCTGCAGGCCCGTATACAGCCAGGCGAATGCCAGTCCGGCAAAGCCGAGGCGTGCGGCAAGTCCGCCGAAAGCGTGCAGTGCCATGTACAGGCCGGCAAGACCACCGATCAGCACACCGATGCCGAGATACACGCGCCCCATCCAGCGGTGCAGGGAAATGCGGCGCTTGCGCAAACCGCTGTGGAACTGAAACGGCCCGAGCGCGAGCGCAATGAGCGATGCAAAAACGTGTGCATAGATGCCCAGCCGGTTCGCCTCGAACACGGACCGCATGTCGGGGTGCACGAAGGCCCCCAACGGCGTCAGGCCGTACACGACGAGTGCATATCCGGCGACGCCGATCGACAAAACGGCGAGCGCGGCAAAACTAATGATGCGCATAATGCCTGGCCATTGCGTCGCAACGCTTAACCTGCGGCAGGCTTTCGTGCAGATTCCTGTTCGTCGCCAAAACTCACTTCTTCCTGCGCTCGATCAGGCAAAAGCCATGCCCGAAAGGATCGCTGCAGAACGCGACCGACGGGTACTTCGGTATTTCGAACAGCTGTTCCTGCTTTGCGCCGGCTGCCATGGCGCTGGCCAACACGCTTTTCAGGTCATCGACGTGCAGGTCCATGTGTACCGGTGTCCAGTGCCGCTCGTAATGTCGCTTTTCCTCTGTGTGACCGGACGGAGAGCTGCCCGGCGCTTTCTCGAGCAGGCAGATTTCCGCCTGCCCGGCGCGCAGGACCGCGATCCCCGGCAGGGGCTCGGCAACCTTGACGAAACCGAATGCCGCCTCATAGAAGCGAACGCCGTCGACGAGCTTCGGCACGTCGATACTGACCGATACGGAAATTGTGTCAGGCACCGTTAGCTCCCCAGCGTATAGACATACACGATCGCCCGGTCCTCATCCTCAACACCGCCCAGCGAATCGTACAGCGCGCGCGCCGCCGCGTTGTTTTCTTCGGTCGCGACCCACGCCTCCGTGCAGCCGAGTTCACGCCCGCGCTCGAGCATGGCTTTCACAAGGCGCGATGCTATGCCGTGGCGCTGGAAACGGCCAGAGACCCCGACCTCGTTGATGAATAACTGCAGCGGTTTATCCGGGTGGTAATAAGCGATCGCCGAGGTCATACCGACGACTTCCTCATCGACCCTGGCAACGACGAGCAGGTTGGTCGGATTGGCGAGAAATCCGGCCAGCGACCCGGCATCGATGGCGTGGTCGAAGACGTCCGCGTCGACGCGATCAAGTAGAGCAGCGCTCTCTGCCGTAACAAACTGAATCTCGATACTTTTCGGTGCACTCATTGCATCGGGTTTGTCGTAGCGCCGGGCTTCGGATCACGCGGATGGTTGCGTAGTCAACCGGGTCAACTGCCTGGCTAGCAAAACGGCCAGCACCAGGAGCAGGGGAGCGGTGGCAACCCCTGCAGTATAACCGCCCTCGAGCAGCGACCATGCCGGATGCCCAATGCCGTTGATCGTCTCGATCGTTATCCAGAACCAGCTGAGCGGTATGACGGCAGGCCACTCCTTCCGCACCGGCCACAGCCAGCACCAGAGTCCGAACAGGACCAGCGACACATTGATAACCAGGAATCCGCGCTCGAGATCTTGCGATACCAGGCTCGTCAGGAATTGCGCGGGCGGAAACGTCTCCCATAGCCGCCCGACATACTCCTCGATCGAGTGCAGCGCCTGCGCCAGGACCAGCGCACCCCAGGTCATCTGGAATCGGGACATCGTCAACGGCCTCTCAGGCCTTCGGCTTTTTCTTCGGTTTCGCCTTCGCTGATTTGTTGAGGGCTACCGCCTGGCGAACGAGCGCGATGAAGGCGGCCTCGTCGACTTCCTCGCCCTCGCGGATGTCGATCGCCCGGCGCACGTTTCCATCCAGGCTCGAATTGAACAGCTTGCCAGGGTCATTGAGCGAGGCGCCTTTGGCGAACGTGAGCTTCACGACTTTCTGGTAGGTTTCGCCCGTGCACAGGATGCCATCGTGCGACCATACCGGCGTTCCCATCCACTTCCACTCCTCGACGACATCCGGGTCCGCCTGCCTGATCAGCGTGCGCATCCTGGCCAGCGTCGGCCCCCGCCAATCCTTGAGTTCGGCAATTCTCTTCGTGATCAACGCCGATGCCGGCTGCGTTGGACTCGTGCCTGATTTTTTCTTAGAGCGACTCGGCGACATTTCTGCGTCCTCTTTCTTGGGTGGTAAGCAATACTAACGCCGCGAAGAACTCGCTCGGTAATTGCTCCGGCAGCCGATGCCCACCTTTCCATCGCCCTTGCGCGGCAACTCGATCTGGAGACCTCCCGGACGGGGCGCGCCTTCGTCCCCAAGCTATGCCGCCGTCGTGTCCTACGACCAGAAATCGATTGAATCCAATTTGGCGCATGACCGCAACCTGGTCTTGCGCCACAGATCGTCTCGAATTTCCGTCATGGTTTTCGCCGTCGGCGGGTTTACCGCTGTCCCCATAGGCGCGCAAGTCGCTGGCAAACAGCGACAAGCGCTGTGCCAGCGACCTCGACGTGACGAGGAAGTGGCCCGACCCGAGACCTTCCAGCTACAACTGCTGAACGGCCTTCAGTGACATTTGCACGTTTTCCATCGGGGATACGCCGCCGATCGTCGCTGCCACCTTGCCGTCGGGGGTCACGATGAAAGTCACACGCTCAGCAAATCCGTGGCCGATTTCCACGCCGCGTGAGTCCTTGGCATCCGGCACCGCATCGTGAACGTTGAGACCGTAGGACTTCGCGATTTCGCCGGACGGATCCGAGGCGACCGCCAGCTTGCCTGCGCAGTACTCCGGGTCGGCCGAGAAGTCGTTCAGTCTCTCGATGCTGTCCAGCGATACGCCGATGACGCTGGCTCCTGCAGCCTTGAATCCGTCCATGTTCACTGAGAACTCGTGCGCCTGAATATTGCACCCGGAGGTGTAGGCAGACGGATAGAAATAGACGACGACGACTCCGTCCTGAAGCGCATCGGCGAGAGAGAAGTCGAAGGCTTTACCATCGAGAGATGCTTTCGCCGCGAAAAGCGGCGCGTCGTCACCGGCCTCGAGCGCAGCGTGAGCCGTCAACATTATTGCAATGATGCCTAACAGGCCAAACCTGAGTTTCTTCATGCTGTTTGCCTCTTTTGATTGGTGTCTGGACACGGGATGCTGACCGTGTTCGTGCCTCGAGCGTGTCGAGTCTGTCGGCTCCTATGCTGAACCCGTTACCGTGGCTTGTCCATGCCGCACGGACGGGATGCCACCAAGGCCGCCGGCAGAGTGGATGGGCGTTGAGACCAGGCGCCCGTGGTAATCTGTTCACCTGTTCAACGTGTGGCACCGCGCAGGATTCGAAATGAAGTCAGTGAGCCGTATTTCTCTGCCGCTGGTCGGCGTCATGTCCCTGGTCATCGCAAGCGGCTGTACGCTGGTGGCACCGGAAGCGAGCAACCCGGCGCAGCCGGTCGCCTGCGAGGACATCGCTGCGCTGCACGTCGTCAACACGACCATCGAGATGGCCGAGATCGTGGCCCCCGGTACGTTCGAGCCGCCGGTACCCCAGGTACCCTTTTTCCAGGCGGACTACTCCATCCTGCCGGCATTCTGCCGGGTCGCAGGCTCGATCAGGCCGTCACCGGATTCGGATGTACGCTTCGAGCTGTGGCTCCCCATCCAGGGCTGGAATGGCAAGTTCATGCAGACCGGGAACGGCGGGGCCGCCGGCTCGATCATTTACGCAACGCTCGCCGACCCGCTCGCTCGCGGCTACGCGGTGGCCCACACGGATACCGGTCACCAGGGCGAGGGCGGCGATTTCAGCTGGGCTGCCGGGCATCCGGAAAAGCTCACCGACTTCCAGTATCGAGCGGTGCACGAACTGACAGTCGTGGGTAAAGCGATCACGGCGGCGCATTTCGGGCGGCCCGCGGAGGGCTCGTACTTCTCCGGCTGTTCGACCGGCGGACGACAGGGCCTGAAGGAAGCCCAGCGCTTTCCCGAGGACTACGATGCCATTATCGCCGGCGCACCGGCAAACGATTGGACGCCACTGATGAGCTTGAGCGTGCTGATCGCGCGGGACCTGGGGCCGCAGGGCCTCGGCTTCGACAAGCTCGGACTCCTCAAGGAGGCCGCCATCGCCGCCTGTGATGCCGAGGATGGCGTAGCCGATCGCGTCATCGCCGAGCCGTGGCGTTGCGATTTCGATCCCGGCGTATTGCAATGTGATAGCGACCGGTCCGCCCAGTGCCTGACTGCAACGGAGGTCGAAGCCGCACGGCGTTTGTATGCCGGCGTGGTCGACAAGTCCGGCCACACCCGCATGCCGGGTACCGGGCCGGGCAGTGAGCCGGAGTGGGCTTTTTTTGCGTCGCCGGATTTCAGCATCGGTCGAAGTTACATCCAGCACGTGGTCCTGAACGATCCGGCATGGGATCAGGCGCTATTTGACGTGGATACCGATATGCCGCGCCTGGATGCGGCCGACGACGGCAAGCTCTCCGCGATCGATCCGGATCTCTCGGCATTCATTGGACGCGGCGGAAAATTGCTGCTGTATCACGGCACGACCGACGGCCTCATCCCGTATGCGAGTACCGTGAAATACTACGAGAGCGTCGTCGATACGCTTGGCGAGGCGGCTGTCGCAGACAGCGTGCGGCTCTACGTCGTGCCGGGAATGGATCATTGCGCCGGCGGCGAAGGTGCGTTCCTCGTCGACTGGCTCACGGTGCTCGAGGAATGGGCGGGACAGGGCAAGTCTCCAGCCGCGTTGCACGCCAGCCATCCCTCGGTCGTGCCGGGACCGCCGGGTGTTCCCCCGCAGGAGGCCAAGCCCTTCACGCGCCCGCTCTGTCCCTACCCCGAACTTGCACGATACAGTGGCAGCGGCGATGACACGGATGCGGCGAACTTCAAATGTGTCACACCGTAAACCAGCCTAAGGATTCAGGCCGGTGCTGATTCAACGCGAGATGTTCAGTTTGTCCGCGACTCCTTGCGATTCCCCCAGGCTCCCGGAAAGCCGGGCAACGAGCGCATCAAAGTTTGCCGCCAGGTAGTCAGTAAAGGCGTCAAGGTCACCGTCTTTGCAGTTTAGCCGCAGTTCATGCGGATTTCGCTTTCGCCCCGCGACAAATACCCGCAGTTCAACCTCGCCACGTTCACGAATGTGAACCTCGACCTTGCGCCCGGATTCCGAAAACTCGATCCACGGTTCCAATGAAAGAGACAGCGACAATTGACAACGCTCATCCAGTGGCTTGGCCCGATCCACAATCTCTTCTCGCAATTTCCCGGCGAGCAGGGAGGCGACCGTAATGCGCTTGTGGTCAGTATTCACGTTGCGGTCTACCGCCCTGGTCCAGCCGCGGC
>DATICC010000314.1:0-2624 GCA_035457045.1 Woeseiaceae bacterium
TACGGCTGTTGCCGCGATCGCCGACAAACAGGCGTCCTGCCGAGTCCATGGCAAGCGTATGCGCGTCGCGGAATTCGCCCTTATCGCCGCCCATGCTGCCCCATTCCCTGATGTACTTGCCGTGCTTGTCGAACTTGACGATGCGGTTGTTGCGTATGTCGTCGCTGCCCTCATGACCGTCGGCAACGAAGATATCGCCGTTTGCTGCGACCACCACGGCCGACGGCCTGGTGAAGGTGTCGGGTCCGGAGCCTGGGATGCCCTTCTTGCCGAGCGTCAATAGCAATTCACCTTGCGGGCTGAACTTCATGACCGTATGCCCGACACCTTCCGGCACCGGCGCATAGCCGACGGCATCGGCGATCCAGACGTTGTCCGCGGAATCGACGAAGATGCCGTGCGGCCAGGTGATCATCCCGGCGCCGAAACTCCTGACGACGTTTCCATCCGCATCGAACAGCAGGACGGGATCGAGGTCGCTGCCGACACACAGATTGGCGCCGCAGCGCTCGGCGACCCAGATATGTACGCCGTCATTTGCCGGGTACACGGCGCTGGTCGATCCCCATGTGCGTCCGTCAGGCAGCTTGGCCCAGCCTTCGATCGTCGTGTACGGGTTCGGCGCATGGTTTTGCGCACAAGCCGCCGATGTACCGAGGCCGAGAATGCCGGCGATCAGGTACACGGCGTAGCGAGTGGTCATTGCTCTCATTGATTTCCCCCTGGAGAACTGGTTATTGCTGTTGTGCTAGTTCGACGTGATCGGTTTTCCAACTGTATTTGTCAGTATACCGATGTCTTCAATTTCGATTTCTATGCGATCACCGGGCATCATTTCGCTGGTTTGCCCCGGTGTCCCGGTAAATATCACGTCGCCGGGATAAAGTGTCGCATACTGGCTGATGAAACTGACGATGGCGTGCACATCGTGAATATGATCACGAGTGCGTTGCTCCTGGACCACTTTGCCGTTCAGGCGCGTTTGTAGCAGCAGGTCCCGGTAATTCACTCCGGTGACAATCTCCGGCCCGATCGGCCCGAAAGTGTCCGAAGCCTTGGCGCGAAACCACTGCAGGTCGTTGGCCTGCCAGTCCCTGCCGCTGACATCGTTGCCCGCGGTTACGCCGAAAATGTAGTCACCAGCCGAGTCCGCCGTAACCCGGCTCGCCGTTTTGCCGATCACAACAACCAGTTCCCCTTCGAAGTGCACGTTGGTGGCGCCGGCCGGATAGATGATCTCGGCGCCGGGCCCGGCGATGCTGGTTGGCAGTTTGAGGAAAATCGGCGGATATGCCGGCAGCGTCTGGCCTGCGAGATGACTGTCGAAATTGAAGCCGACAGCAAACACTTTCGACGGCTCGGCAGGCGCCAGCAGCTGCACATCACCGGCTTTGACCGTCAACCCCGTCCTCGTACCATTGGCCCAGGGAGCGCCGTCCAGTTGATGAATGACCTCACCGACACGCTCGCCATAACTGGCGTCAGTGCCGTCCGTAAATCGAACATAGCGGCTCACATCATCCGCGGCGGCATGGACCCACAATCCTGCGAGCATCGCTCCCGCAAAAATCCGCGTCAGCATGCATGACCCCCTGTACTGATTCGTTTCGTCGTTGCGGGAATACTCCGAGTCTTTGGGGTTCATTGCAAGTGATCACAGCAAAGTCCGCCGGTGGTCGGGCAAGGCTTGCTGGTTTCGCACGCAACGTTGTATTCCTCAAGGAAAAACTGCATCGTAGCGCCGTTACTGACAACCCCGGGTTTGCACCCGGGGCAGGCGCGGAAGCCGGGGGAAAGCACTCGCAATGCATCCGATCGACTGGGGAATATGGTCGCTGACCCCCTTGCTTGCGACCCTTGTGCTGGCATTCACGACGCGTTCTGCTTTGATTGCGATGCTGGTCGGGGTATTTGTCGGGACGCTGATGCTGGGCATGGCCCCGGGTGCCGGGCTGAACGAATTGTTCCAGTCGTCGCTGGGCAATGCCGATTTCATCTGGATCTGCGAGATCGTGTTGATGATCGGAGTTTTGTTCCAGTTGGTCCGCAAAGCCGGTGTCCTTGCCGAACTTGCACAGCGGGTATCGACGGGCAAGAAAAGCCGGCGCGGCGTCGAATTGACGACCTGGGCCATGGGACTGGTCATCATCGACGATTACTTCAGCCCGCTGCTCAGCGGTGCGGTGATGCGGCCATTGTCTGACGGTGCCGCGATACCGCGGGAAAAGCTGGCCTTCATTCTCGATTCGACGACGGCACCGGTCTGTATCCTTGTTCCCTTTACCGCCTGGGGTGCCTATCTTGCCAGCCTGATTGCCGCCCACGGCGGCGCGGTCGTTGGTGTCGACCAGGCACTGGGCGTTTTCATTTCGGCAATCCCCTATAACTTCTACGCGATCCTGATGTTGTTGTTCACCCTGTTGATGTGCGCGGGCGTGATACCGGACTTCGGCCCCATGCGCCGCGCCGAGCGGCGAGTGCGGGAGACCGGTCAACTGCTGCGCCCCGGCGCCAAGCCGCTTTCAGATACTCCGGACCTGCAGATTGCCGCGACCGGCAGCGACGCCGGAATAAGTCCGTCGCTGCTCCTCGAGCTTGTCGTTCCCGTGCTCTTGCTCCTGATC
>DATICC010000315.1:0-2978 GCA_035457045.1 Woeseiaceae bacterium
GGCCCCGATTGTCGAAGCCATGAGCTCTCCCATGGCAAGCGTCGCCGCCTGCAGCCTGGGAGTGGCCTCGCCTGCCTCATGTATGCTGTGCAGGATGCTCTCGAGCTCGTCGAATCGGCTGTCAAGCAGGTCGCCGTTGCGCAAACCGAGCGAAGCCGCGAGTGTTGCGTGTTGCGCACGCAATTGCGCAACTTCATTTAACGGTACCTTCCTGGTCGCATCCTGCGCAATTCGAGTCAACGCGTTAGACACGCCCTGCAAGGCCGACTGCACCAGCACTGGCCTCAGCCCGTCACGCAAGCGTTTCCTCAACAACCTGTGGATCGTCTGCCAGTTTGTCGCCGAGGTCACGCTGCTGCCGCCGAACTTCATGACGACCCAAGGCGAACCCGCAATCCCGGGTCCCGCGCCGAGTGAGTCGGAACCGGCAAACCCGGCCTCAGCCAACTCGTCAGTGTTCACCGATGCCGCCACTTCAGGTATGCCCGCCTCGACAAAAAAAAACCCGCCCGGATAATCCCGGCGGGTCGGATGGTGGCAGCCGGCTTTTTGTCAGCCGTTTCTACCGCCCATTTCACCCGCGCACCTCTGGCGCGCCATTCGTTTTAAGCGTTTTCGGGTTGCGATTCCGCAACCACGGCACAATACGCGGGTGTAATCGAATCTCACTTCGGAAGTAGAACGGACCGGGCTCTGCAGGTCAAGAGCATTTTGCTTCAGGTATCCCAGTCACTCGCAACCGTGACGGCGCCAAGAGACGCAGACGTAACCTCCGACCGGTATTTGGCAAGCAGGCCCCGCGTCACGCTGGACGGCGGCCTGACCCACGCCTGACGCCGTGTCGCGAACTCATCCGGCGACAAGCGCACGTTGATCTGCCTCGATCCGGCGTCTATGGTTATCTCGTCACCGTCCTCGAGCAGCGCGATCGGCCCGCCGACAGCGGCCTCCGGTGACACATGACCTACTACGAAGCCGTGACTACCACCCGAGAATCGTCCGTCAGTAATCAGGGCAACGTCTTTCCCGAGTCCCTTGCCCACGATGGCAGCAGTCGGGCTCAGCATCTCGCGCATTCCAGGTCCCCCTTTCGGGCCCTCGTAACGTATGACAATGACATCGCCGGCGCGAATCCGGCCCTGCAATATGGCCTGAAGCGCATTCTCCTCCGCATGAAATACTCTGGCCTTGCCCCTGAAGAGCTGGCCCTCCTTGCCGCTGATCTTCGCGACGGCACCGTCCGGAGCCAGGTTGCCGTGCAACACGACCAGGTGACTGTCCGGTTTGATGGGATCGTCGAAATCGCGAATGATCACCTGCCCTTCAGGATAGTCAGTTACAGACGCAAGATTCTCGGCGACGGTTTCCCCGGTCACCGTCAGGCAGTCACCGTGCAGCAGGCCCCGGTCGAGCAGACGTTTCATCAGGGGCTGTATGCCGCCGATCTCGATCAGTTCTGACATCAGGAAGCGCCCGCTGGGTTTGAGGTCGGCCAGTACAGGCACGTTCCGCCCGATCCGGTTGAAGTCCTCGAGGCCGAGCTTGACGCCGGCCTCGTAAGCTATGGCCATGAGGTGCAGTACGGCGTTGGTCGAGCCGCCAAGCGCAATGACGACCGTGATGGCATTCTCGAAGGCATCGGTGGTAAGGATGTCGGAAGGCTTTATGTTGTTCCTGAGAAGATTGACGACTGCCTTACCCGCCCGCTGACAGTCGTCGATCTTGCCTTGCGACTCCGCTTCCAGTGCCGAACTGTTGGCAAGGCTCATTCCCAGCGCTTCAATGGCCGATGCCATGGTATTTGCCGTGTACATGCCGCCACAGCTTCCGGGCCCCGGTATGGCGGTTTTCTCAACCTCATCGAGCTCCGCCTGGCTGATCCGCCCGCCGGCGAGCGCACCGACCGCTTCGAATACGGACACGATGTCGCGGCGTTTCGCGCCCGGCCGGATGGTGCCGCCATACACGAAAACGGATGGTCGATTCAGTCTTGCCATCGCCATGACACAACCGGGCATGTTCTTGTCGCAGCCGCCTATGGTAACCAGGCCGTCGAAACCCTGCGCGCCGGCAACGGCCTCGATGGAATCGGCTATGACCTCCCTCGAGACCAATGAGTAGCGCATTCCCGGCGTGCCCATGGATATCCCGTCCGACACGGTGATTGTGTTGAAAATCACTGCTTTCCCGCCGGCGCTGTCGGTACCCGCGGCCGCCTGGCGGGCCAGGGCATCGATGTGCATATTGCAAGGCGTGACCATGCTCCACGTCGACGCGATGCCCACTTGCGGACGGGCGAAATCGTCTTCGCGAAACCCGACCGCGCGCAGCATGGCGCGCCCCGGTGCGTGTTCTACGCCGTCGACAACGACGCGCGAATAGCGTCGCAGGTCTTTCTCGGTCATTTCATCGCTCGAAGGAACCTGAGTTGGTCAGGATAGTGCTCAAGAATCATCATCGCGGATCATAACCGCGATTCGCAGGAAGATGTTGGCATCGTCAGTCTTTTCCGGCGGATCAAGTTCGAGCATGAAGGCCTCGTCCGTTTCGACGACGGTATCCTGCACGAGCGGAATGAATATGCGTGCGGTTCTCTGGCCAGGTGCAAAACTGACGGTGCCTGTATCGGGGGCGAAGTAGTCCTCGCCTTCCGTTGCGGTCACGTCCCGAACGACGTAAGGAACATGCTGTTCGCTGTCACTGGGCTTGAAGCGCAGCACATCGATCTGGACGGCAGGATCGCGCTCCCGTACCGATACCTGGCTGACCGCGAATGCGACCGTATCGGGCAATAGACCTGCCTCGAATCGCCGCTGATCATCGTCCAGCAGGTTCAACCTGAGGTTTGCAAACGCATGGTCCGGGTAGTCGGCATCGCGCAACTGCAGCACGACATCCCGATCCGGTTCGCGCAGCGGATCCGATGCCATGGCAATGGTCGTCCGGATGCGCGACTGGCCAGGTTCGAACCGAACCAT
>DATICC010000316.1:0-4858 GCA_035457045.1 Woeseiaceae bacterium
CTTCACGGCCGGTGCCAGCACCGACCTGAAGCTCGGGCGCCAGGTGCAAACCTGGGGCACAGGCGACCTCGTGTTTCTCAACGACCTCTTTCCCAAGGATTTCGTATCCTTCTTTGCCGGCCGCGACGACGAATATCTGAAGGCGCCCGGGAATTCCGTTCGCGTCAGCATGTACGCGCCGGCCGTCAACATCGATTTCTCCTGGACACCGGTATTCGAGCCGGACGTTTATCTTACCGGCGAGCGATTCTCGTTTTTCTCGCCGATTGCAGGTGGCAACGTGGCCCCGGATCCGCCGCTGTCTGCCATCGAACCCAAGAAATCCTTCTCCGACGGAGAATTCGCATTGCGATTGTTTCGCACCGTTGAGGGCCGCGAGTACGCGCTGTATGCGTACAACGGGTACTTCAAGCAACCGCGCGCGTTGACAGAGGATCTCGAACCGACCTTCGCGCCGATGACTTCGATCGGCGCCAGCGTTCGCCGGCCGGCCGGACCGGGGCTGCTGAATACCGAGGTATCGTACTACGCATCCAGGGACGACCGTGGAGGCAGCGACCCGCTGGTCCCGAACGACCAGTTTCGCTTCCTCACAGGGTATGAATGGGAGGCCCGGCCGAATTTCACCGTCGGCCTGCAGTACTACCTCGAGTGGACACTCGACTACGACGCATTGACCGACAACTCGCCGTTCCCACAGTACGAAGCCGACGAGTTCCGGCACCTGCTGACCAATCGCCTGACTTACCGTGCCGGCCGAGACCGTTACACATGGTCCCTGTTCACTTTTTACTCGCCCAGCGACCAGGATTTTTACCTGCGTCCGATCTTCACTTACCGGCGCAGCGACCAATGGTCGGTCTACGCCGGGGCAAACCTTTTCGGCGGAAATAAACCTGACACCTTTTTCAGTCAATTGCAGGATGCGAGCAATGCTTACCTGCGTGTGCGTTACAACTATTGAGGAGAAATCAGATGGCTACAAAGATGTCGCTCGAACATGCCGTGGATGCATTTGCCGGCTTCATGGTCCTGTTGTCGGTGCTATTGACGTACTTCGTGCACCCCGGATTCGTCTGGCTCACCGTATTCGTCGGCGCGAATCTCTTTCAGCAGGCTTTTACCGGCTTTTGTCCCGCGGCCATCGTGCTGCGCAAGGCTTGCGGATTCAGGCCGGCCGGAGAGGCGGCGCGTTAGTCAATCGCGTGCCGCGAGCGGCAGGCTGCTTTGCGCCAGCGGCGCTTCATCCGGCACTGATTTGAGCAGGCGGCTCGTCAACAGGCCGGCGGTTATCGAGCCGTTGACGTTCAGCGCCGTGCGTGCCATGTCGATCAGCGGCTCGACCGATATGAGCAGCGCGGCAATGGTGACCGGAAATCCCATGGCCGGCAGGACAATCAACGCCGCGAAAGTTGCGCCACCGCCAACGCCGGCAACGCCAAAGGAACTGACGGCGATGATGGCGGCAAGCCCGGCAATGAAGGTCAAACTGGTGGGATCCACTCCCATCGTCGGCGCTACCATCACCGCCAGCATGGCCGGATAGATACCGGCACAGCCGTTCTGCCCGATGGTGGCGCCGAAGGAGGCCGACACATTGGCAATCGGCACCGGCACTTTCAGCTGCTCCACCTGCGTCTCGACGCTCAGCGGAATCGTGGCGGCCGAGCTGCGCGATGTGAACGCGAAGGTCAGTACCGGCCACACCTTGCGGAAATACATCGGCACGTTGACGCCGGCGAAGGCAAGCAGCAGGGAATGCACGCCGAACATGACCAGAATGGCAACGTAGGACGCGACGATGAACGACAGGAGGTTCAGGATGTCCGCCGCATTGGACCCCGCCACCACTTTCGTCATCAGGGCGAGGATTCCGTAGGGCGTCAGCATCATCACGATGCGCACCAGTTTCATGATGATCGCCTGGACCGCATTGACGAACCGGCGAATGCTCTCACCTTGCGCGGGATCATCCCGCGCAACCATCAGCGCCGCGATGCCGAACAGGATGCCGAACAATACGACCGCTATGATCGAGGTATCGCGCGCACCGGTCAGGTCGAGGAATATGTTCGACGGTACGAAACGTACCAGCATGTCCGCGATTCCCAGGCCGGCGACGGTTGCGCGCCGCTGCTCCAGCACTTCGGCGCGCGCGAGTTCCCGTACGCCTTCCGTCAGGCCTTCCGCCGTGAGGCCGAAAAGATTGGCGGCTGCAATGCCCACCAGCGCCGCTACCACCGTCGTCCCGACCAGGATACCGATGACGGACCCGCCGATCCTGCCCAATGCCGCAATGTCGCTCATGCGCACGACCGCGGCAATCATCATGGTCAGCACCAACGGCATGATGACCATCTTGAGCAGGTTGACGTAGATATCCGCGACCGCATTGGTCCATTTGAGCGTGCCCGACATGACCCCGGGATCGCCTGCGTAAACGAATTGCAGCGCAAATCCGAACACAACACCGGCAACCAGACCGGCAAGGATCTGCTGCGACAGCGAGAACTGCGGCTGGCGAAAACGTATCAACAGGACGACCAACCCCGCAAATACGGTGAGGTTCACGATGACGGCAATCGGCATTCTTGAAACTCCGCTTTGATATGCCGCGACACGCCGGGCAAAGCAGGTGCCGGATTCCCGAGTCGGTCAGGGTCCCGGTAATCTACCTGAAGGTGCAACTTCAATAAAGCGAAGTCTCAGCGCCCTGCCCTGTTTTTGGCCGGATTGCGGTCCAGGTTTTGCAATATTCGGCCAATTCAACGAAGGCTCAGGGTTCGAGTAGCGTGCCTGTCGAGAGCATTCGGCAAAAAGCCTTCAACACGCGGGTCGACGAGATGCTTGTTGACATAGAAATACAGCGGCACGATCGGGTAGTCGTCAATGAGGACACGTTCCGCACTGGACATCAGCTTGCGACGAAGAACCGGATCACTCTGCGTGCCGGCGATATCCAGTAGCTCGTCGTACTGGCGGCTCGAGTAACCGGGAAGGTTTTGCAGGCTGTCGGATCTGAATATATCGGTGAACGTGCTTGCATCATCGTAATCGCCAAACCATGCAAACCTCATGATCTGCCAGTTGGCATGCTGCGCACGCGTGTCCAGGAATATCTTCCACTCGAGCTTCTCCAGTTCCACGTTGGCACCAAGAACTTCCTCCCACATGGAGCTGACTATAAGCGCAACTTGCTCGTGCACATCGCCGGCGTCGTAGGTCAGCTTTACCGTCATTGGCGATGCACTGCTGTAGCCGGCTTTTGCATACGCCTGCCTGGCCGCCTGCTCCCTTTGGCCTCGCGGCAGGCCCTTCCAGGAGTACTCGGCAGGATCGTGTTCGCTGACTCCGGGCGGGACCAGGTTGAACGCGGCCTGTTCACCACGCGCCAGCACTTCCGTCAGCGTGTGTCGGTCGATTGCCATCGACAGTGCTTTGCGGGCCTCGATAACGCTCATCGGCGGTTCGCTGAGATCGAACGCCAGGTAATAAACGGCAAGTGCCGGCGAAATCCGTACTTCGTCCGGTCGTTCCTGCCTGGCGTCGGCCAGCACTGAGGGCGGAATAGTAGACGTGATGTCGAGTTCGCCCGTGCGATACAGATTGTATTCCGTGTGCGGGTCCTCAACGGCGAAATACTCGACCGCCTCGATGGAGACCTCCGAGGCTGCACGAAATGCATGATTCTTTCGCAAGCGAATGTGACTGCCAATCCGCCATTCCTCCAGCAGGTAAGGCCCATTGCCGACGAAATGCGCAGCTTCGGTGAACGCCTTCGGGTTGGCGTGCTCATCGATAAGGCGCGGAAATGCGATCGGCATCGACAGCACGGAGGGAAAATAGCGCGCCGCCTGGCTTAGCTTGAGCTCCAGCGAGTGATCGCCGGTTGCAATGATGCCGAGCCGCTCGGCGGGCAGCTCACCGCGCGATACGGCAGCAAAGTTCTCAAGAGGGCTGAGCAGGAAAGCATTCGGTGATCGGCTGCCCGCGCCGGCGACGTGCCGTATCCCGTCAACGAAATGCCGCGCGAGCAGCGGTTCGCCATTGGACCAGCGAGCGCTCTTGCGTAGCGCAAACCGGTATCGCGTGCCATCTTCGCTGACCTCCCATACTGCAGCCGCGCCCGGGACCAAAGCCCCGTCGGCGTCCTGCACCACCAGTCCCTCGTACAGGTCGATCAGTACGTTGAATGCATGCACGTCTTCGGCCGCCGCCGGATCCAGCGTGCCGGGGTCGCCTCCGTTGCCCCGTTTCAATGCGCCGGAACGGCCGTCGCCGGGTGACCCGGGGCCGCGGCCGGCCGGTGGCTCACACGCGGCTGCCAGCAGGCCGGCAGCGCACAGGAAAGCAAAAGGCAGGAACAGGGGGCTACGCATGGATGCCCATCATTCCACAGTGGCCTCGAAACCACGCCTGTGGAATTCGCCTACAGGCGGAGCAACTTTTGACCGCATCGCCACGCCATCCTTGAGTGACCGTGTTGACACCCTCCACTATTGAGAGTAATTTACCCAACTATGGACCTTCCACTTGCGACTTCGATCGACCTGGCCTGCCGCCAACTGCTGAAACCGGTCGCGGCCTTGCTGCTCAAATGCGGCATGACCTGGAAGCAGTTTTCAGACCTTTCCAAGTCGGTGTTCGTTGAGGTTGCCAGCCGGGAATTCGGCATTCGCGGACGCCCGACCAACGTGTCCCGCGTTTCGATACTCACCGGCATCAGCCGCAAGGAAGTCAGGCACCAGCGGGAGCTGCTGCAGGGTTCGGAGACGGCCCGTACCGGCAAACCCCATGACGCCACGCGGCTACTGTCGGGCTAGTTCCAGGATCCCGCATACCTCGACAGACGCGGACT
>DATICC010000317.1:0-8061 GCA_035457045.1 Woeseiaceae bacterium
AGGGAGCCATCCCGTCACAGGCCTCCCCCCGACTGCCGTGCCCTGCTCAGTCGCTAGATAAACCTGGCACCTTTTTTGTGGGACAGCAGTGGATCGACCCCTTTTCTATTGGTCGCGTAGTGCGCGGCGCAGGATCTTGCCGACGTTGGTCTTCGGCAGCTGGTCGCGAAACTCGATTTCTCGCGGCACCTTGTAACCGGTCAGGTTCGCGCGGCAATAAGCCAGTATGTCCTTCTCGGTAACAGACGGGTCGCTGCGAACGACGAAGAGTTTTACGACTTCGCCGGACTTCTCGTCGGGCTTGCCGATCGCGGCGGCTTCGAGCACCCCGTCCATGGACACCACGACGCTCTCGATTTCGTTCGGGTAAACATTGAAACCCGACACAAGAATCATGTCCTTCTTGCGATCCTCGATGAAAACGTAACCGCGCTCGTCCATGCGTCCGATATCGCCGCTGCGAAACCAGCCACCGGGCAGCATCACTTGCGCCGTCTCTTCCGGCTTCTGCCAGTAACCTTCCATGACCTGCGGTCCGCGGATGCAGATTTCACCGACTGCACCGCGTGGTACGTCCTTGCCGTCGTCATCGCAAATGCGGACTTCGGTCGAGGAAATCGGCAGGCCGGTAGAGCCGTCGAACTCCTCGCTGTCGATCGGCACGACGATGGCCGAGGGCGAAGTCTCCGTGAGTCCGTACCCCTGGATGATGTGCCGGCCGGTCACCTGCTTCCAGCGCTTCGATACGGCTTCCTGTACCGCCATTCCGCCACCGATCGTCAGGCGCAGGGAACTGAAATCGATCTCCGCGAACCCGGGCGTGTTGAGCAGGCCCGCAAACAGCGTATTGACGCCGGTGAAGTAGTTGAAGCGGTGCTTCGCAAGCTCCTTGACGAATCCCGGCATGTCGCGGGGATTGGTAATCAGGATGTTCCGGCCACCCTGCAACATGATCGACAGGCAATTACTCTGCAGCGAGAAGATGTGATAGAGGGGCAGCGCCGTGATGGCAACGATCTGGTCGAGGTCGCCGAAAGCACCTCCCTGCCAGGCCTTTCCCTGGTGCACGTTGTAGACCATGTTGCGATGGCTGAGCATCGCGCCCTTCGACAGGCCCGTGGTGCCACCGGTGTACTGCAGGAACGCGATGTCGGCGTATCCCAGCTCGACCTCATCCAATGTGTGGCGCCCGCCGGCCTTCAGCGCGGCCCGCATTGTGATGCTGCCCGGCAGCCGGAACTTCGGCACCGCCTTTTTCACATGGCGCAGCGCGAAGTTGACGACAGGACCTTTGGGCCACTTGAGCAGGTCGCCCACGCCCGTCGTTACGACCTGCCTGATTTGCGTATCGGCGACGACGCTCTCGAGTATGTGCGCGAAGTTCTCCAGTATGACGATGCACTTCGCGCCCGAATCGACCAGCTGGTGCTTCAGTTCGCGAGCCGTATACAGTGGATTGACGTTGACCACGACCAGCCCGGCGCGAAACGTCCCGCACAACGCGACCGGGTACTGCAGGACGTTCGGCAGCATGATGGCGACGCGTTCGCCTTTGAGCAGCCGCAGTTCCTTTTGCAGGTAACCGGCAAACCGCATCGACAGCCGGTCGAGGTCCGCGAACGTCAGGGTCGTGCCCATGTTCGTGTAAGAGGGTCGGGCGGCGAACTCGCGCAGGGAGAAATTGATCATGTCGCGCACGGATTTGTACGCTGGCACCGGTATCTCCGCGGGCACGCCCTTCGGATACGATTTCAGCCAGATCTTGTCCACTGCTGACGATCCCCCGTAGCCGTGCGTGACAGCTTCCGTTATTTGCTTTTGTTGCGTTCCGCGAGCGCCTGATTGACGATCGGCCAGGCATTATCGAGCAACAGCGGCTGGGCCTCCGCGTTGGGATGAATGCCGTCGTCCTGCATCAGTTCCGGGTTCAGCGCGATGCCCTCCATGAAGAACTCGATCCAGGGAATACCGTGCTGCGCGGCCAGTTCGCGATAAACGTTTTCGAAGGCCTGAGTATAGCGTTGCCCGTAATTGGTCGGGATGCGAATTCCAAGCAGCACGACCGAGGCGCCGCTGGCCCGGCTGGCTTCTATGATCCGGGACAGGTTCTCCTGCATCCGGCTGGTGGGAAAGCCGCGCAGGCCATCGTTTCCGCCGAGCTCCAAAATGACCAGTTCGGGAGTGAAGTTCTCGAGGGCCGAAGCGATGCGGCTCACGCCGCCCTCGGTGGTCTCGCCGGTTATACTGGCGTTGATCACCCGATGTTCGTAACCTTCGGCTTCCAGCCTGGCTTGCAACAAACTCGCCCAGGACTGGTCGACATCAACGCCGTAGCCCGCGCTGAGACTGTCGCCGAACACCATGACGGTCGGCGGGCTCGCGCCGCCAGCCGCGAGAGCGCCCGATAACAGTAACAAGGTAATCAGCTTACGCATGACCAGTCTGTCAGT
This sequence comes from Woeseiaceae bacterium, assembly GCA_035457045.1. Classification (GTDB taxonomy): domain Bacteria; phylum Pseudomonadota; class Gammaproteobacteria; order Steroidobacterales; family Woeseiaceae; genus JAKEGN01. The sequence goes on from DATICC010000317.1 coordinate 2,451, forward strand.
CCCTGAAGACGCGGTATTGACCGCGGAAAATGTCACCAAGCAGGTTAGCAGCCCCGAAGGCACTCTGACCATCCTGTCGGATGTGAGTTTCAGCATCGGCAAGGGCGAATCCGTGGCCATCGTCGGCGCATCCGGGGCCGGCAAATCGACCTTGCTTGCGTTGCTCGCCGGGCTGGATCTTCCGACTTCCGGACGTATTCTGCTGAATGGTACGGATCTCACCGCGCTCGACGAGGACGGGCGCGCTGCGCTGCGCGCAGCCAACGTCGGTTTCGTCTTTCAATCCTTTCATCTCGTGCCGTCCCTGAATGCGCTCGAGAACGTGATGTTGCCGCTGGAACTCGGCGGCAATGCAACGCCGCGGAAAACCGCGCTCGACATCCTGCAGAAAGTCGGCCTCGGTGAGCGCGTCAGGCACTATCCCTCGCAATTGTCCGGCGGCGAAATGCAGCGCGTCGCAATCGCGCGGGCCTTTGCCACCGGTCCCGCGGTGTTGTTCGCCGACGAGCCGACAGGGAATCTCGACAGCCGCACCGGCGATCACATCATGAACCTGATGTTCGAGCTGAACCGCAGTTCGTCGACGACCCTGCTGCTGGTGACCCATGACAAGGCGCTCGCCAGGCGCTGCGACCGGGAGATCAGTCTCGACGCCGGGCGGCTGGTCAGCGACCGGAAAGCGGCGGCATGAAAGCGCTGAGCTTCGCACTGCGGAGCTTCGGCCGCGAGTTGCGCTCCGGCGAGGTCATCGTGCTCCTGTCGGCGGTGGCACTCGCCGTTGCCGCGCTCACGGCCGTCGGCTTCCTGACCGACCGCATCGGCCGCGCCGTCGCCCGCCAGGCAAACGAGGTTCTGGCGGCGGACCTGCGCTTGCGCTCGCCGGATCCCTTGCCTCTCGAGTGGCGTGCAGCGGCTGCCGACTACGGATTGCAGACGGCCGAAACGCAATCCTTCCCGAGCGTTGTATTTGCCGGCGAACTGAACGCGCTGTCCACGATCATCGGCATCGGCGACGGCTATCCGCTGCGCGGTGCGGTGCGCATCGCGGACGATCTCTTCGGCGAGGAACGCGTGGCCGAGGGCATCCCGGAACCCGGCAGCGTCTGGGCGGACAGTTCGCTGCTGGCCAAACTGAACATAGAAGTCGGCGACAGCATCTCGGTCGGCGAAGCGGAGCTGCGGGTCGCCGCCGTATTGACCTACCGCCCGGACCAGTCGATCGGTTTCGCGTCCCTCGCGCCTTCCTTGCTGCTGAATCTCCGCGACATGCCTGCGACCGCATTGATCAACGAGGGCAGCCGCGTGCAGTACGCGCTGCTGGTCGCGGGTGAGCAGGCCGACGTCGACGAGTTCTTCCTCGCGGTCGAGGACGATCTCCCGGACTCCGTCCGTACCCTGAACCAGGAAGACAGCAGCGAACGCGCCACCAATGCTTCCTCCCGTGCGCAACGTTTCCTTTCCCTGACCGCAGTCATCAGCCTTTTGCTCAGCGCCGTTGCGATCGCCATGTCGGCGCGGCGTTATGCGCATCGCCGCATGGACGCCGTCGCGTTGATGAAAAGCCTGGGCGCCAGCCAGCGCTTCGTTTTGCAGGCGGCGTCGATACAGCTCGTCATCCTCGGACTGCTGGGAGTACTCATCGGCAGCATCATCGGTTATCTCGTCGAGTACGCGGTAACCGGCATGCTGGCGGATCTCTTCGCCAGCGCCCTGCCGGAGCCTGGATTCACGCCGGTGCTGCTCGGCACCGGCAGTGCGCTGATCCTGCTCGTAGGGTTCGCCCTGCCATCGCTATTGCAGTTGCGCAACACGCCGCCGCTTCGCGTCCTGCGCCACGATGCGATGCCGCCGCCACCGTCACGCCTGCTGGTTGCCGGCACTTCGCTGCTCGCCGTTACGGCGCTGCTTTACCAGGCGATCGGCGATGCGCAGATGCTCGTCATCGTGCTGGGCGGCATGCTGGCTGTGTCGGCATCGCTGTATGTAGCCGGCCGCGGCCTCGTGGCGCTGCTCGGAAGGTCGCGGGGCGGCGTCGGAATTGCCTGGCGGTACGGGCTCGCCAACGTGGCGCGCCGCGGCCGCGACAGCGCCGTGCAGGTGGTGGCCTTCGGCCTCGGCCTTACCGTGCTGTTACTGCTCACCTTCGTGAGAACCGATTTGCTGGAAGGCTGGCGGCAGACGCTGGACGAGGATGCGCCGAATCATTTCCTGATCAACATCCAGCCGCACGAGCGCGAATCCCTGGCCGGTATCATCCGCGCCGACGGCCTGGAAGTGCCGCAGTTCGTGCCGCTCATCCGCGGGCGCATGACGACCATCAACGGCGAAGACGTCAAGACGCGCAAATACCCGGTCGAGGACGGCGAGTGGATGGCCAATCGTGAAGCCAACCTGACCTGGCTCGAGCAACTGAGCTCGAGTAACGAAATCGTCGCCGGCGAGTGGTGGCCGGAAGGCTACGACGGCGACCCGCTGGTATCCGTCGAAGAGGATGCGGCGATGGAGCTCGGTGTGGGTCTAGGCGATCGGCTGGTGTTCCTCATCGCAGGGCAGGAAATCGACTTGACGATATCGAGCATCCGCAGGGTCAACTGGGACTCCTTCCAGCCGAATTTCTTCATGGTGATTTCGCCGGGCGCGCTGGATAATTTTCCATCGACCTACGTTGCCAGCATGCGCATAACCGAGTCGCAGGACGACCTGCTGATCCGCCTGGTGCGCGCACACCCGACTGTGTCGGTCATCGATCTCGATGCCATCTTGCGGCAGGTCAAGGGGATCATCGACAAGGCCAGCCTGGCTGTGCAGGCCGTGTTCGTATTCACGCTGGCGGCCGGTATCGCGGTGTTGTTTGCCGCGGTGCAGTCGACCATCGACGAGCGCCGGTTCGAGAGCGCGATACTGCGCGCACTCGGTGTACGCCGGCGTACGGTGCTATCCGGGGTATTGACGGAGTTTGCCGCGCTGGGCTTTGCGTCCGGGTTGCTCGCGGCTGCCGGTGCTTCGATACTTGCTTCAGTCATCGCCGTGCAGCTTTTCGAACTGGAGTACGCCTTCAACCCGATGCTGTGGGTGGCCGGTCTCGCCGGCGGCGTGTTGCTGGTGTGCCTAAGCGGCTTCGTCGCGGCTCGCGGCGCCATCAATGCGCCGCCGACCGACGTCCTGCGGGCCGCCTGAGGCGTAACGGGCAGGAACCGGTCCGTGTCCGCGGTAACAGACAAGGCGTTCTTTCATCGCGACGGTGACTGGATCGTTGCCAACGATGCCTGCCGCGGACCGTGGTCCGTGGATGCCTGTCACGCGGGTCCGGTCACGGGAGCCATGGCGCGCGCGGTGGAGCAGGCCGTACCCGGCAAACAGCTGGTGCGTCTCACCTTGAGCTTCCAGCGCCCGATACCGATGGCCGGTTTTCGCATCGCTGCAAAACTCGAACGTGAGGGGCGCGCAGCGACTACAGCCTCGGCAGAATTGTCTGACCGGAGCGGCCGGATTTGCGCGCTTGCCTCCAGCCTGCACCTCACGGCGTATCCGGCGGTTGAGTTTCCGACGCAATCGATCCCGCATCCTGTTTTCGCGGACGCGAGGAAGGGTAAATTTCCCGTGCAGAATCCGCTGCATGACCTTCCATTCTTCGGCTTCGGTATCGAGGCTGCGTACCCGCCAGGCGAGACGGGAGAGCCAGGGCCGACCACAATGTGGATGCGAACCATGCCGCTGCTCGAGGATGAGGAACCGTCACCGTTCCAGACTCTGTGCCCGATTGCCGATTGTGGCAACGGCATCTCGCGCAACGCCGAATTTGCCGTTGCCAGTTTCGTCAATGCGGACCTGACTGTCCTGGCTTACAGGCTGCCGGAGTCGGAATGGATTGCATCGAGCGCCATATCGTTCTGGGAACCGAACGGTATTGGCATGTCGCAGGCGACGCTCTTCGATACCCGTGGTGCCCTCGGCGTGGCGTTGCAGACACTGATCATACGGCCCACGTCCTGAGCGGCTGCGCTCCGGGGCGGCGCATTACACCACCCGGTTACGTTTTTCCCCGCGCTGAAAGGCGTGGATATTGGCGGCCAGTTCGTTGATGGCGTTCTGCCGCGCTTCGACCGTTGCCCAGGCGATGTGCGGGGTCACGAGCAGGTTCGGCGCCGCGTAATCGATCAGCGGATCACCATCGGATGGCGGCTCCTTCGGCAAGACATCGATGCCGGCGGCCGCAATCTGCTTGCGCTTCAGTGCCTCGACCAATGCCGCAGAATCCACGAGCCCGCCACGCGCAGTATTGATGAGAATCGCGTTCGGTTTCATGCGGCGGAATTCGTCGGCGCCGAAAAGGCCGCGCGTTTCCTCGTTCAACGGGCAATGCAGGGAAATCACGTCCGCTTCGCGAAGCAGGTCGGTAAATTCCGTCCGGCCATCGTTGGTTGCAACCGGCTCTCCGCGACGCCGTGCGATCAGCACACGCATGCCAAAATGCTTCGCCGTCTCTGCCACGGCGCGCCCCAGCACACCATAGCCTACGATGCCCATGGTCATCGCGGAAAGCTGGTGGATGGGATGGCCCAGCATGCAGAAATCCGCCGAACGCTGCCATTCGCCCTTGCGTACATCGCGGTCAAAAGCGCCGATGCTGTGCGCGAAACTGAGGAGCACCGCAAAAACGTGTTCGACCACCGATTGCGTGCAATACGCGCGGATGTTGCACACTGCAATGCTGCGCGCCGCAGCAGCCTGCAGGTCGATGTTGTCGGTACCGGTAGCGGTCAGGCCGATGAACTTCAGATCGGGTGTGGCGTCGATCAGCTCGCGGTCGATGCGCACCTTGTTGGTCAGTACAAAGGCGGCGCCGCGGATACGCTCGCGGCGTTCGTCGGCAGCCGTAGCATCGAAGAACTCGATACCGGGCAGCGCGTCGGAAAGCGGGGACCGGTCCAGTTCGGTTGCACCCATGGTCGCAAAATCGAGAAACACGGCGTTCATTTGAATGACAGGTTATTCTTTGCAAACTGGTTTACGCAAGGCGGCCTCCGCGTGAGAAAGAAATATCCGTTCATACCACTGCCGAACTACCGCGAATACCCGGTCGAGGAGATGCGCGAGAGACTGGCCGAGTTCTATGCCGACATCAGCCGGCGGCGCACCGTGCGCGATTTCTCCGCAAGAGAAGTTCCGCGCGACATTATCGAAACCGCATTGCGCGCGGCGGGCACGGCTCCGAGCGGTGCAAACCTGCAACCCTGGCATTTCGTCGTTGTCAGCGGGGCGGAAACCAAGCGCCGTATCCGGGAAGCGGCGGAGGTGGAGGAAAGGGAATTCTATGAGCACCGCGCGTCGCCAGAATGGCTGGAGGCGCTCGAGCCGCTGGGAACCGATGCGGAAAAGCCCTTTCTCGAGAAGGCCCCCTACCTCATCGCGGTATTCCTGAAGAAATACTCGACCATGCCGGATGGCAGAAAGGTCAAGCACTACTACCCGGCCGAATCCACCGGCCTCGCGGCCGGCATCCTGATCACTGCATTGCACCGGGCCGAACTGGTATGCCTCACGCACACGCCGAGCCCCATGAAGTTCCTCAACGAAATTCTCAATCGCCCGCTGACGGAGCGCCCCTTCC
>DATICC010000318.1:0-7263 GCA_035457045.1 Woeseiaceae bacterium
ACACCAACGGCCGCGACGAAACGATGTTTCGCGGCAAACTTGCCTGGGAGGCCTCCGGTGACTGGAGCCTGCGCCTCGCCGCCCTGTACACCGACATTGACGATGGCTATGACGCCTTCGCCATCGACAACAGCCTGGTCATGCTCTCCGACAAACCGGGCCGCGACGCTCAGCAAAGCGGCGGCCTGTCGCTGAAAGCGACCTGGAGCGGATCGGATCGCTATCAGTTCATGTCATTGACCTCGGCCGCCGATTCGTCCGTCGTTTTTTCCTTCGACGCCGACTGGGGCAACGACGAGTCCTGGGATCCCGTGATCTACGATTATTTCTCCCACAGCGACCGCGACCGGAAGACCGTGAGCCAGGAGTTTCGCCTGAGTTCCGCGGACAACGGCAGGATCTTCGGCGACACGACGGAGTGGCTCGTCGGCGTTTACGCGATGCAGCTGGAAGACGATCTCGAAACACGAAATACCGGCGAATACGACGATTCTTTCTTCAGCGATACGCTCGATGCGTCCTACGCGGGGCGATACGAGGCCGTGAATGCTGCCGTATTCGGGCAACTCGAGACCAACGTCGGGGAGTCCGGCCGGCTCGGCCTCGGCCTGCGGATGGAAAACCGTTCGACCGACTACAGCGATTCCACGGGCCTTACGCTCGGCCCGGGTGAGAGCATGATCGGCGGTGAATTGTCCTACCGCCATTTCTTCTCTGATACCCTGCTGACGTTCATTACCTTGTCCAAAGGCTACAAAGCCGGCGGATTCAATCTCGGCGAAGTTCCAAACGAAAGCCAGCGCGAATACGGCGACGAGTCGCTGTGGAATCTCGAGGCGGGGCTAAAGTCGACCTTGCTGGATGGCACACTGAGCGTGGGCGGCTCGGTCTTCTACAGCCGGCGCAACGACCAGCAGGTCCGCAGCTCGCTGCAGCTGGTGCCGGGTGACCCGGCGTCCTTCGTCTTCTTCACCGATAACGCGGCAAAGGGCACGACGCTGGGTGCCGAGGCCGACTTGCGCTGGATGCCGTCGGATCGCTGGGAGTTTTATGCCAACGCGGGCCTGCTCAATGCGGAGTTCAGCGATTACCTGACATTGCAGACCGGCGAAACCCAACAGAGCCAGCTTGCCGGGCGGGACCAGCCGCATGCGCCGCCGTACATGCTGGCAGTCGGCGGGACCTGGCGCCATGACACGGGATTCTTCGCGCGCCTGGACCTGTCCGCCCGCGACAGCTTTTACTTCGATGTCAGCAACAACCAGGAGTCGAACGCTTACCGGTTGCTGAATGCCCGAATCGGCTTCGAGGGCGAGCGCTGGGTGGCGCAACTCTGGGCACGGAATGTATTCGATGAACACTACGCCGTGCGCGGGTTCTATTTCGGCAATGAGCCGCCGCTGTTCCCGAATCGGCTGTATACACGCCAGGGCGATCCCCGCCAGCTTGGCATCACCGTGGATATGGAGTTCTGAGCATGAAAGTCGCCGTCGACATCAGCCTTTACCCGCTGACCGAAAACTTCATTCCGCCGATCCAGGACGTGATCGACCGGCTGAACCGCCATGACGGAATCGAGGTCTCAACGAACCCGATGAGCACGCAGATTCGCGGCGAGTATGAAGTCGTGATGGCCGCGTTGCACGCCGAGATCCGCGAGACCTTCGAGGCGATTCCCAAGGCGGTATTCGCCATCCGCATCCTGAACAACCCGATCGGCGACTAGTTGCCCCGATGCCGGCGGTGCCCGCAAAAATCGCCGAGCAGTTCGCGGCCCTTTCCCTGCCCGAGGCGGTCGCGGTCGTGCTTGCCATCGCCTATTTGCTGCTCGCCATACGGCAGAACATCTGGTGCTGGTTCTGCGCTGCGGTGAGCAGCGCGATCTACGTGTACCTGTTCATCAGTGCAAAGCTCTACATGGAATCGGCGCTGAACGGCTACTATTTCCTGATGGCCGCCTACGGCTGGTACGTCTGGCATTCGGGTACCGAGCGATCGTCCGACCTGCCGGTCTGCACCTGGCCGCTGCGCGTGCACGCTCTTGCCATCGCCTCGATAGCCGCATTGGCCGCGACCAGCGGATTCCTGTTGCAGCGATACACGGATGCAGCGTTGCCTTACATCGATTCGCTGACTACCTTTGGCGCCGTGTGGACGACCTTCCTGGTTGCGAGGAAGGTCCTCGAGAACTGGTGGTACTGGCTGGTAATCGATGCTGCGTCCGTTGCCATCTACTGGTCACGCGACCTGCCGCTCACGGCATTGCTGTTCGTGCTGTACCTTTGCCTGATTCCGTTCGGGCTGTGGAGCTGGCGGCGGTCCTTCCTGGGGCAGAAACCGATGCTGGCGCAGACTTGAGCGGGCAGCTGACGGTCAGGGAGGCGATCGACCGGATCCCCGGCTGGGACCGGCACGATGTGCTGGTCGAGGAGCTGCACGGAGGCCTGACCAACCGCACGTTTCGCGTGACGCGCCAGGGCACGGCTTTCGTGTTGCGCCTGGATGCGCCGCACACCGGTGCCTTCCTGCTGGATCGCGGGCTCGAAGCGCTCATCAACGGCAATGCAGCGGATGCCGGGCTGGCTCCGAAGGTGATATTCAGCGATCCTGCGGCAGGCATCCTCGTCAGCGAATACCTGCACGGAACGCTATGGTCGCCGCAATCCCTGGACGATCACGGGAATCTCGACGCCCTCGGCGAGCTGCTGCGCGGTGTGCACGATTTGCCTTTGAGCGGCACACGCCTGGATGTCCTGGCGGCGGCGCGCCACTATGCGCGCAAGCTCGTGTCGGAGCGCGGGCCGTACGCGTTTGCACGACGGTGCGAGGAGATCATTGCGGGACTACCGCCAGGCAGGGAGGTCCGCTGTTGTCACAATGACGTGATTGCGCAAAACATCATCGCGGCGCCGCAACTCAGGCTGCTCGATTGGGAATACGCCTGCGACAACGATCCGCTGTTCGATCTTGCCTCGCTGATCGGTTTTCACGATCTCGGGAAAGCACCCGCCGGCGCATTGCTCGATGCTTACGCAGGGGGCACCGACGGAGAATTGCGTGAGCGTCTCGAAGTGCAATTGCGCATCTACGGTGCCATACACTGGCTGTGGCTGGCTAACCGGCAAGCGCTGAGTCATGACAGAGGGCTCAGCGCACGACTCGAAGAATTGCAACGCCGCATCGCCTGAGGTGTCACCTGTCATCGTGTCGCGAGCACTGCTCGCGACCGATCTACGCTCGATTCACCACTTGTTGCGCAGTTCGCGCAATTTCAGGAACACCTCGCGCGGTTCCGGCGCGTCGCCGAGATCGGGGAAGGATTCTCTCAGCCGCCGGATGACGGTCGGGCTTTGTAAACGAAAGAAGGTATTGATCTCAAATTCTGTCGCGAGCGTCGTGACCAGCGCATCGTCGGGATCCTGGTCGCTGAACATCTCGATGAATTGCGCTGCGGTTTCGTTATCGGGTTCGCGATCCAGCGTGAACCTGAGATTGTTGACCAGGTAATCGTGGCCCGGATAGATGCGCGTATCTTCCGGCAGCTTCGACAGTTGTTCCGCAAAGGTTTTGTAAAGCTCCTGCGGATGGCCGCCGTTATGGCAATTGCCAGCGCCTGCATTGAACAGCGTGTCGCCGCTGAACAGCGCGGGTCGGCCCGATCGCGACAGCAGGCAGATGTGGCACATAGTGTGGCCGGGCGTGTCGAGGCACTCCAGTTCCACCGTGCGGCCGACCGTCACGATGTCGCCGGCGCCGACACCGCGATCCATGCCGGGTATGCTGTTGCGGGCATTGCGATGCGCGATCACTTTGGCGCCCGTTGCCTTGACCAATGCCTCGTTGCCGCCGGTGTGATCGCCGTGCTCGTGCGTGTTCAGGATCTGCGTGATCGTCCAGTCGTGCGCTTTGGCTCTTTCCAGGCACTTGCCATGGTCCAGCGGATCGACCGCGAGCGCCTCGCCTGTTTCCGGGCAGACGATCAGGTAATTGAAATTGCGATAGGCATTCCCTGTCCAGATCTGTTCGACCAGCACGGTGTTTTGCCTCCCGTTTGCTCAATCGTCTCCCGAAGCTTCCTCACTGCGATCGTACACGAGCTCGCCGCCGACCCAGGTCTGCAGCACCCGGATATCGTCGATTTCCGCTTCGGGGACACTGAAGAAATCCCTGTCGATGACGATGAAATCCGCCCACTTGCCCGGCTCCAGCGTGCCCAGCCGGTCTTCCTGGTGCGCGGCATACGCTGCCGCGTAGGTCCAGGAGTGCAACGTCTCGGCCCGCGACAGCGCTTCGCTCGCGTACCAGCCGCCTTGCGGCAGGCCCGCCCGACTCATGCGCGTCACCGAGGCGTACAGACCGTGCATCGGATCCGGCAGCTCGACCGGAAAATCCGAACCGTTGGCGATCACGGCGCCGCTGTCCAGCAACTTCCGCCAGGCATAGGCACCCTTGATGCGTTCCGGGCCGATGCGATCCTCGGCCATGTTCATGTCGCTGGTCGCGTGCGTCGCCTGCATGGCCGCGATGACCCCGAGTTGCGCAAAACGCGGAATGTCCTCGAGCCGGATGATCTGCGCATGCTCGATGCGGTTGCGCAATGCCGACGGCTTTCCACCCTGTGCCTTGCTGAAGGCATCGAGCGCCTGCTGGTTGCCGTAATCACCGATCGCATGGATGCCGACCTGGAAGCCCATGCCGTTGGCTTTCTGCACCATGTCGTCGAGCTGCTGCTGGGTCCAGAAGGGCAGGCCGCGGTTTTCCGCATCGTCCGAATACGGTTCGACCATCGCCGCCCCGCGGCTACCCAGCGCGCCGTCGGCAACCAGTTTGACCGACATCACTGCGAGCCGGTCCTTGCTGCCGTAACTCGGGATCGGTTTGCCGACAGCATCGAGATTCTCGCCAGCGCCGGCAATCATCGCGTAGATGCGCATGGTCATTTCGTCGTTGTCGGCCATCGACATCAGGGTCTCGATTTCGCCGAGACCGATGCCGGCATCGTGCACGCTGGTGAGGCCGAGCGAAGTCAGCTGCGCGAACGCAGCCCGGAACGCCTCGCGGTAATCGTCCTTGTCGGGCGATGGAACCTTGGCCTCGACCAGGTCCATGGCCGTGTCGACCAGCACACCGGTGGCGCGGCCGTTGTCGTCGCGATGAATTTTTCCGCCGACCGGATCCGCCGTGTCGTCGTCGATGCCTGCGAGTTCGAGCGCCTTGCTGTTCGCCCAGCCCGCGTGGCCGTCGATGCGGTTCAGCCATACCGGACGATCTGCCACGACTGCATCGATATGTGCAGCGGTAGGGAATTCCTTCACCGGCCACAAAACCTGGTTCCAGCCGCGCCCTGTGATCCAGCCGGAGCCCGGATGCGCTTTGTCGTATGCGGCAATCCTGGCGACTGCTTCCTCGACGCTCGCGACGCCTGTGACGTCGAGGCGTACCTGGAGGAATCCCTGGCTGGACACATGCGCGTGTGAATCAATCAGCCCCGGCAATACGAAACGCCCGGCGCCATCGATCATCCGCGCGCCCGGGTAAACGGCGAGCACCTCATCGCCGCCTGCGGCAAGGATGCGGCCGTCGTTACCAAACACGAGCACACTGAATTCACGAATATCGCCACTGGCAGTCGATGTATAGCCGTGCACGGAATGCACAGCGGTATCCGCCGCCGCCGGTCCGCCGCAGGCGATGAAGTACAAAGCGCAAATGCTTGTTATAAAACGGGTTTTCAAGGCAATCTCCATGGCTGCAACAGCGCGGTTCTCAATATGATGCAGCCGGGCCGGTGTGCGGTTACGATGCAACGCTTGCCGCCTGCGGCTGTCTTAAACCGACAATAGTGTAATCGCTGTGGAGAAGAATTGGATGAAAAGGCTCCTGTTTGTTGCATTCCTCGCCGGTTTCCTTGGTGCATTGCTCGCGTCCTGCGGGAGAGACGACGTTGCGGCACCGGAAGTGGATGGACCATCGTCGAATATTTTCGATATGCCGTATCTCATGCGGGATCTCGACAACGGGCTGCGCGTCATCATTGTCAAGACGGACTACCCGGACATTGTTACCCTGCAGATCCCGGTGCAGACCGGTTCGCGCAATGAGATCGAGCCTGGCAAATCGGGATTCGCACATTTCTTCGAGCACATGATGTTCCGCGGCACGGAGAAATACCCGGCCGATGTGTATGGAGACATCTTGAAGAAGGCCGGCGCCAGCCAGAACGCGTACACAACCGACGATTACACCAACTATCACATTACCTTCACCAAAGACGACCTGGAAAAGATGATCGAGATCGAGGCCGATCGTTTCCAAAACCTCGATTATTCGGAAGAGGCGTTTCGCACCGAAGCGCTGGCGGTCAAAGGAGAGTACCTGAAGAATTTCTCGAACCCGACGTCGAAGGCATACGAAAGGATCCGCGCGCTCGCGTTCAAGGACCACAGCTACAGTCACACGACGATGGGATTCATCGAGGACATCGAGGCGATGCCCGACCAGCTCGAGTACTCGAAGACGTTTTTCGACCGCTGGTACCGTCCGGAAAAGTCTGCGCTCATCCTGGTCGGTGATCTCGACCCGGAGGCGACCTATGAACTGGTAAAGACATACTGGAGCGACTGGGAACGCGGGGATTTCACCGTGGAAATCCCGGCTGAGGGCCCGCCGTCAGGACCGATCTACGAACATTACCAATGGGAGGGGCCAACCCAACCCTACATTTTTATCGGCTTTCGCGGCCCGGCCTACCAGCCCACGGCAAAGGACATGCCGGCGATGGACCTGCTCGCCTCGATCTATTTCTCGGATTCATCGGACCTGTACCGGAAACTGGTGCTCGAGGACCAGTCTGTCGATCAATTATCGACGTATTTCCCGGATCGCATCGATCCGAACCTGTTGCTCATTTACGCGCGGCTCACGGATGAATCGCGCGCGGCCGAGGTCGAACAGGCCATCCACGACACTCTGGTCCGCGCCCGCACGGAACTGGTGCCGGAAACCAGGATCGCGCAGACGAAGTCGCGACTGCGTTACCAGTTCACGTCGCAGCTGGACAACTCGGGTGATATCGGCGCCGTACTCGCTGCCTTTGTACAGTTCTGGCGCACGCCGGAAACGATCAACGAGGTCTATCGCAGCTATGACGCGCTGACGGCAGAGGATGTTCGCGCCTACGCCGGAAAGTACTTCACCGACGCGGGACGAGTCACGGTCACCTTGTCGAGCGGCGCATCGCTGGCCGGCATCGACGGCAATGCA
>DATICC010000319.1:0-9944 GCA_035457045.1 Woeseiaceae bacterium
AAATGGAAATGGAGTTGATCGAGGCACGCCAGGCCGCGGAACGGGCCAACAAGGCCAATACCGCTTTCCTCGCGGCAGCGAGTCACGATCTGCGCCAACCGGTGCAGGCGTTGAGCCTCCTGACCGGTGCGCTGCGGCGCACCGTCAAGACCCCGCTGGCACTCGAGATGGTGGAAAGCCAGCAGCATTCGCTGGATGCAATGACCAACTTGCTGAACTCGTTGCTCGATATCAGTCGACTGGATGCCGGTGCGGTGAAAGCGGAGTTCGAGGAATTTCCTATTCAGCGGCTAATCGACCGCCTGTCGGCGGAGTTCGCGCGGCAGGCAAGGCAGAAGGGCCTGAAATTCGAGGCCGTGTCCTGCGCCGCGACTGTGCGCAGCGATCCGAATCTGCTCGCCGAAATCATACAGAACCTGGTGTCGAATGCGATCCGCTACACCAAGACAGGCACAGTCGAATTGGGCTGCACCGAAAAGCATGACGAACTCTGCCTGCACGTTCGCGACACCGGCATCGGCATCGAGGAACAGCACTTCGAAGCGATATTCCAGGAGTTTCACCAGGTCAAGGTTCCTGGACTTACCAAGCAGGGATTCGGGCTGGGCCTCGCCATAGTAAGGCGGATGGCCAACTTACTTGGCGTTCAGGTGCAGGTCGAGTCGACTCCGGGGCAAGGCTCCTGTTTTACTGTCTGCGTGCCGACAGTCAGTGCCGCGCCGGAACTCGTGGCCGATCGCATGCAGACGCAGCACGGCGCAGACCGCACGGCTGGTGGCGGCCTGGTCGTACTGATCGAAGATGATGAAAAAGTCGCCAATGCCTGGGGCATGCTGCTCGAGGCAGAAGGATTCGGCGTCGCGACTGCGGCATCTGCCGCGGAAGCCAGGGCCGTTGTGCAATACCTGGATCGTGCGCCTGACCTGATCATCTCCGACTTCCACCTGCTCGATGGCTCGACCGGCGTCGATGCGGTTCGCCAGATTCGAGCCACATTCGAAAAGCTGCTGCCGGCTTTCATCGTCAGCGGCGATACCTCGAAGGTCGTGCAGGATGCCCGATCGCTGGAAAACAGCATCCTGATGAGCAAGCCGGTCGACATCGACCAGCTGCTGGAGCTTGCCCGGGCCGCGATCATTACCGGCAGGGTCCCGGGCGACTGAGATCTCAGACCCCCAGCCAGCTTCCGGGTGACTTGTTGACGGCCGCACCGACGATGTAGGCAAACGTCAGCACAGCGAGCAGCAGCGCAGCCAATCGTATCCGCAACGTCCGCCCCCGCTTCAGCGCTATCGTTCCGCACACGATATAAGCCACCAGCGCCAGGAGTTTGGCAAGCAGCCACGGACTTTGCGTCACCCGCAGCTGCAGCAACAGCACGAGGGCGATGCCGCTCAACAGGAATGCGGTGTCGATCGCGTGCGGGAGGATTCGCACGATGCGCCGATCCAGCATGCGCGAATTCCGGGTCATCCAGTATGCGCGCAGCAGGAATCCCCCGATGCTCAGCATTGCAAGGCCGACATGAACGTTCTTGAGTAGCAGATACATTGCCCGGCGTTCACTTGCGAAATGCCGACTATAGGTTTTTGCGATACGTGCATACAACAAGTCGGTAGGTGTACCTACGTATGGTTTATTGACGCCTGTTTGGCAAGCTAGCTGCAGCGGCCCGACCAGGAAGGAAGCCGGTTTCTTCAATGCATAGCCTCGCCAAATTCGCCGACATTCCGCCGGCCCGGGCAAGTGCTGGACTATTGATTCTGTTGGGCATGTCGGTGGCGCAGGCTCAGGACCTTGCACCGGCGTCTGCGGACGACGAGGTGGTGATTGATCAGATAGTCGTCGTCGCGCACAAAGACCGGCGCTCGATTCGCGACGTCGCGGCAAACGTTACCGTCATGACACGCGAGGATGTCAACGCCAGCCTCTCCGCCTCGCTGGCCGACGTTTTTCGCTACACGCCCGGCGTCGACTATGAATCCGCCGGCTCGCGGTTCGGCGACGAAAGCATCAACATCCGCGGCATCGGCGGCAACCGGGTCGCCATCCTGCTCGATGGCGTACCCCTCAGTGATCAGTTCGATGTCGGGAGCTTCTCGAATGCAACGCGCGACTTTGTCGATGCGGGCCTGATCGAGCGCATCGAGGTACTGCACGGTCCCGCCTCGGCGCTGTACGGGAGTGCCGCCATAGGTGGTGTGGTTGCTGTTCGGACCCCGGACCCTGCGGACATTATGGGCCGCAACGGCAGCGGCGGTGACCTGCTGGCGACGGCCCACGGCGCCGACGATAGCTTGCAAGGCAGCGGGATGTTTGCATTCGGCAATTCCTCCACGGGCTTCCTGCTCGGCGGCAGCTTGCGCGAGGGTGAGCAAACCGATTCGGCAGGTGTCGACGAGGATTTCGATCTGCGCGACTACCGAAGCCGCTCCGGAATTCTCAAGGTCGTCACCGACGATTCCGGCGGACATACCTGGAGTGCGGCGCTGCTGCACCAGGATTCGCAGGTGCAATCGGACCTCAATTCGATGCTGGGCACAGGCCGATACGCCACCACGACGGCACTCGAAGGCGATGACGACTATCGAATGGACCTCGTGAATCTTGCCTATGAGTTTGGCAGCCCGGAGAGCTGGGTGAACTCGGGAACGCTGCGCGCCTATTACGAAGAAGTCAGCGTGCGCCAATCGACGCTGGACGAGCGCGGCAACGCGACGCGGCCGGTTGCAATCGACCGCTATTTTCAATTCGACCAGGAGATCGCGGGCGCCGAAGTCAATCTGCAGAAGGAGATCACGGGAACCTCGATCCGCCACAAGGTGGGCTTCGGCATCGAATACCGCGAGCGCCTCACCGAGGAGTATCGCGACGGACTGGAAACCGGCCTGCTCGACGGCTTGGCGACCGCCACCATACTGGGTGAGGCATTCCCGTTACGCGATTTCCCGGTCAGCGAGTCATCCGAGTGGGGCGCCTACCTCGAGGATGTCATGAGCTTCGGTGACTGGTCGGTGATAGCAGCATTGCGCGCCGATCGATACGACCTGAGCCCGCGGAACGACCCGATGTATGCCGAGGATTATCCATTTGCAGAACCGGTTTCACTTTCCGAATCGGATGTGTCGCCAAAGCTGGGTCTCATATATCGCCTGGGTCAGGCTACCGACGTATACCTGCAATACGCGCACGGGTTCCGCTCGCCCCCTTACGAGGACGCAAACATAGGGCTGGAAATCCCGGCGTTCAATTACCGGGCGATACCGAATCCGGACCTCGAGTCCGAGAGTTCGGACGGTTTCGATCTCGGGCTCCGCTGGCAAGGGCAGGCCGCGAGTTTTCGGGTGGCTTTGTTTCACACGCGCTACCAGGATTTCATTGAATCAAAAGTGCGGCTCGGAACCGACCCGGTCAGCGGGCGCGTCCTGTTCCAGTCGCAGAACCTCCGCACAGCGGAGATCCGGGGATTCGAGGCTGGCTGGCGGCTGCAATTTGCCGGGGCATTCGAGAACCTGGCAACGGACGGCGCAATCTACAAAGCGCGCGGCGAAAACGGAGACAATGGCCAGCCACTGAATTCGGTCGGGCCGGGACAAGCCGTGCTGGGCCTGAACTGGCTGCAAACCGGGGGCAAACGCCAGCTGCGCCTGCAGGCAACACTGACCGACGACTGGTCCGACCGTGACGAAAGCACCGGTGAGCTGTTCGAGCCACCAGGCTATGCCGTCTTCGACCTCTATTACTCACAAGGCATCGGCGAGCGCATGACAATACGTGCCGGCCTGCTGAATCTCATGGACCGCTGCTACTGGAGCTGGACCGATGTCCGCGGATTGTCGCCGGATGATCCGGTTATTCCGTATCTCGCTCGAGCCGGACGAAATTTTTCCCTCGGCCTGAGCATGCAGTGGTGAATAGTCAAGGCAAAGCACGTTTGACAATTACGCAGGAGCATCAGTCATGAAATTTTTCAAGCACAGGGCGTCGTGGCTCGCAGGTCTGGCAGTGGCAGCAGCTCCGCTGCAGGCCTGTTCGCAGGACGATGTCGGCGCGGTCGCCGATCCTGCCGTCGCCGTGCATTCCGCGGAGGTCGCCCAAGGTGACCTTGCCGACCTGATGGCGCGCGGCGAGAAGGTTTACCTGGGAAACTGCGCAGCGTGTCACCAGCCGACCGGAACGGGTCTGCCGGGTGCTTTTCCTCCGCTGGCGCAGTCCGATTACCTGAAGCGTGACCGCAAAGAGGTGCTGGCGGTTGCGCTTTTCGGACTTTCCGGGCCGCTAACCGTCAACCAGCAGCAATACAATGGCGTGATGCCCAGCATGGGCTATCTGAGCGACCAGGAGCTCGCCGATGCGCTGACCTATGTGCTGAACTCCTGGGGCAACAGCGCTGCCGCCGTCAGCGTTGGCGAAGTCGCGGCATTGCGCGAGGAACTCGGACAACAGGATCGGGCCGCGGGCGAGCGGCACACGGGAACGACGGAAGCGGAAATGCGATACCAGGGCGCGCCGTCCGTCATACCTCCGGAGGAGACACGGCAGGTGATGGGAGCCGAGGGCCCCGTCCTGACCGAGGCCGAATACCAGGCCGCAACCCAGTTGTATTTCGAGCGATGTGCGGGCTGTCATGGTGTGCTTCGAAAAGGCGCGACAGGCAAGCCGTTGACGCCTGACATCACTCGTGAGAAAGGCACCGACTACCTCAAGGCCCTGATTACCTACGGCTCACCGGCGGGCATGCCGAACTGGGGCAGTTCCGGCGAGCTGACGGCAGAGCAGATAGATGTCATGGCGCGCTTCCTGCAGCAGGAACCGCCGGCACCGCCGGAATTCGGCATGGAAGATATGCGTGCCAGTTGGAAACTGCTGGTAAAGCCGGAAGACCGGCCGAAATCGCCCCAGCACAACCGCAAGATCGAGAACTTCTTTTCTGTAACGCTGCGCGATGCAGGACAGGTTGCACTCATCGATGGCGACACCAAGGAAGTGGTTGCCATCCTGCCGACGGGGTATGCGGTGCACATCTCGCGTTCATCGGCTTCCGGTCGCTACGTCTTCACCATCGGCCGCGACGCCAAGGTCGACATGATCGACCTCTGGATGAATCCGCCGGCCATCGTTGCCGAGATCAAGGTCGGGCTCGAGGCGCGCTCCGTCGAGACGTCGAAGTACAAGGGATACGAGGACAAGCTGGCCATAGCGGGCGCTTACTGGCCGCCGCAATATGTGATCATGGACGGCGACACCCTGGAACCGATGAAGATCGTCTCGACGCGTGGCATGACCGTCGATACGCAGGAATACCATCCGGAACCCCGTGTAGCAGCGATCGTCGCCTCGCATGAACACCCGGAGTTCATCGTGAACGTCAAGGAGACCGGGCACATCCTGCTGGTCAACTATGAAGATGTCGACAATCTCAGCGTCACCGACATCGGCGCGGCACGCTTCCTGCACGATGGCGGCTGGGACCGCAGCAAACGGTATTTCCTGACGGCGGCAAACCAGTCCGACAAGATTGCCATCGTCGATTCGCGCGATCGCAAACTGGCCGCGCTGGTCGATGTGGAGAAGATTCCGCATCCCGGACGCGGCGCAAACATCGATGATCCGAAGTACGGCCCGGTGTGGGTGACGAGCGCGCTGGGAAACGCCAACGTGACGTTTCTCGGCACAGATCCGAAGGGTCATCCCGACCAGGCCTGGAAGGTGGTGCGCACCTTGCAGGGCATGGGAGGCGGCTCGCTGTTCGTCAAGTCCCACCCGAAATCGGCCAACCTGTGGGTGGATGCGCCGCTGAATCCCGACGAAGCGATCAGCCAGAGTATCGCAGTGTTCAACATCAATGATCTGGAAGCAGGTTACGAGTTGCTGCCGATCGGCGAGTGGGCAGGGCTAGGTGAAGGGCCGAAGCGCGTCGTGCAACCGGAATACAACATGGCGGGCGACGAAGTCTGGTTTTCGGTGTGGAGCGGAAAGGATCAGGAATCGGCGATCGTCATTGTCGACGACAAGTCGCGCAAGCTGAAGCACGTAATCAAGGGTCCGGAGATCGTGACGCCAACCGGCAAGTTCAACATCTATAACACAGTGCATGACGTCTACTGACCGTCACGGAGAGAGAGATGCGCAGCACAGGGATCTCGCTGTTACTCGGGCTCATTGCCAGCAATGCCGGAGTCGCTGCGGATGAACCGCAGTCGGTCGCTGATGCGCTGACTGCCGGCAAGGCACAGGTGAATCTTCGCTATCGATACGAGCACGTCGATCAGGACAATTTCACTGAGACGGCCGACGCGTCCACACTGCGATTTCGTCTGAACTATGCAACCGGGTCGTGGAAAAACTGGTCGGGATTCGGCGAGTTCGATTACATCGGCGAGTTGTTTATCGATGACTTCAACAGCGGTGGCGGAACCAGTCCTGACCGGGGCCAATACCCGGTCGTCGCGGACCCCGAGGGCGCGGATCTCAACCAGCTTTTCCTCGATTACCAGGCGGGTGCCGGGCTGCGGCTGCGCATGGGTCGGCAGCGGATAAACCTTGATAATCAAAGGTTTGTCGGCGGCGTTGGCTGGCGTCAGAATGAACAGACCTACGACGGGTTCAATGTTGACCTGCGCAGTCTGCCGAGGACCGTGGTGAGCTATACCTACGTTACACAGGTCAACCGCATCTACGGCGAGCGATCGACGATCGGCAAGGACGATGAGAACACGCACCTGCTGAACGCGAAGATTTCCCTGACGGATGCCTGGTCGGTGACCCCCTATGCCTATTACATCGACAGCGAGGACACACCGGCGTTTTCGACCATGACCGCCGGTCTGCGCGCGGCAGGCAAGTTCGCAATCCGCAGCAGCAGCATGCAGCTCGTCGCGGAGTACGCTACGCAATCGGAGACCGCGGATGCCCCTGTCGATTTCCGCGCCGACTATTACCTGGTCGATGCAACGTGGACGATGAAGAACGGCCTGTCCTTCGGCATTGCATTGGAATCGCTGGGCGGAGATGACACGGTGGCGGGAGCCGCATTTCGTACCCCGCTGGCAACGCTGCACCTGTTTCAGGGCTGGGCGGACCAGTTCCTGACCACGCCCGACGCCGGCATCGACGATGCTTATGCGAGCATCCAGTACGGCTTCGAAAAATGGAAGTTGCAGGCTGTCTATCACGATTTGTCCGCGCAAGCCGGCAGCGCGCAATGGGGCAGTGAGCTCGATTTCTCAGTTGCCCGCAGCGTCGGGGACCGTTACAGCGTGCTGGTGAAAGGCGCGTTGTTTGATGCCGACAGCAGTTCCTACGTGGACGCCGACAAGTACTGGCTCATGCTCAGCGCAGACTTTTAGGAGATCTCGAGACGGCGACAAGACGGCATGCAACGGGGGATCAGGATCGCTGTCGCCTGCAATGCAGGCTCCTACAGCGCACGCCCACAGCCGCTTGTGCAAGTATCCGGCGACGGTGACACGACAGTATGCCTTTCGAGCGAGTCAGGATTTCCGGGCGAGAAAGGCATGGCGGCGTGGTGCCGGCGTGTGAAGATCAAAGCCCGATATTCAAGCCGCGCGATCTTTCGAGATTTCGGCGGGGGTGCGGAACCAGTCGGGTTTCACTATCAGCAGATCGCAGGGCAGGTGATCGAGAGTGCGCTCGGCGGTGGCGCCGATGAAAAGCCTCTTCCAGCGATTGCGCGAGATCGCGCCCATGACCACGACGGCAGCATGCAGTTCTTCTGCGAGCGCCGGAAGCTCCTCGTGTGCAATGCCAGCCACGAGATGGGCATTCTTGTCCGGGATGCCGTGAAACGCGATGATCTCCTTGAAGCGCTTCTCGTGTTGCTCCCGCAACTGCTTTTCGATCTCGTCAAAAGGCAGCGATACCGGGATGTAGGCATTGGCCGTCGCTGTTGCGACCGCAATTCGCGGATCGTAGGAGTGAAACGCCCGCAAGGTTCCGCTGCTCTTCTCGGCCAGCAACTTGCCAAGCACGAGGATTTCGTCATCCAGCGCGGCCGGCTTGTCGTGTTCGTTCATCGGGTCAATTGCGGCGATGAATATCGGCTTTTTCGGGATGTCCCTGGGCTTGACCAGCCAGAGCGGGGCGGCGCAGCTCCGGATCAGCTGCCAGTCGGTGTTGGTCAGGAGCGCGCGGGATACGGCTGAATGATGGTGAAAGTCCTTGAGTACGAGACCCGCTCCTGTGGCTGCGGCGTGCCGCACGATGCCTTCATACAGCGGGTGGTCCCAGACTGCCGCCGTATGCACCACCAGGCCGCGGGCCCGCAGCGCTTCAGCCAGTTTCTCCAGGTTCTTCTCCTGCCCGTCAATGACCTCCTTGCGCGCTTTCTCCAGCGAAGGCGAATCGAACAGCCGGTCGCCGCTCAGGTACTCATTGTAATAACAGACGAACAGCTCGAGTTCGGCCCCGAGCAGGCCGGCAACGTGCGCGGCGCGGTACATGGCATGCTGTTCATCGGTCGTGGGATCGATCACACACATGATTCGGGTGATTTTTTGCATTTTGGCACCTGTCTGGGTATGCAGGGTTGGCACTTGTCCGGGGACGACCAAAGCCTAACCGCAACAGGCTGCGCATCCTATACGGCCTGTTGCCTAACTGGTATCGGAATATACGTATTCCCCGGACATTCCGGTGTAAGGGCATGTACTGATGCCGCGATCCAATGCAGCCGTATGTAATGATCGCGGTCGAAATGTCAGAATGAAGCAGGCGTGATTGCGCCGCTCGACAGGGCCCGAACCAGCAACAGGAGTCGCCAGGGCATGGACAGCAAATTACAGGAAGGTTTGCGGCAGGAGCTGCTACGCAAGAAGGACGAGCTGAATGCACGACTCGAACGCATTACAGCCAACTTGCGGCGTGGCCTGGAGCCCGACTCCAAGGAGCGGGCCAAGCAACTGGAGGACAGCGAGGTTGTCGATGCGCTCGGCAACGACGCGCGCACGGAACTGCGCAAGATCTCGGCTACCCTGCAACGCATGGAGTCGGGCGACTACGGCATCTGCGTCAGCTGCGGGACGGCCATCAGCGACGAGCGTCTGCTCGCCCATCCATATGCCGACGAATGCATCGACTGCGCGCGACTCGAGGACAATCGCCGGGCGCGATAGCAGCCTGTCAAGGCCTTACGCCCCAATACGCATCCTGACCAGGTCGGCGAGAGACCGGGCCTGCATCTTCTCCATCACCCTTGCCCGGTGGATCTCGACTGTACGTTGGCTGACGCCGAGCTCGTAGGCGATCACCTTGTTCGGCTTGCCTGTCACCACCAGGTCTAGAACTTCTTTCTCGCGTTTCGTCAACTTCGAAATCCTGTCCTGTACATCCGCCTTCAGCCGCTGGTCGGAACGCCGTTCGCGATCCTTTTGCAGCGCAGAACCGATACGGTCGAGCAGGTCCTGATCGCGAAAGGGCTTTTGTATGAAGTCGACTGCGCCTTTTTGCATCGCCTCGACGGCCATCGGCACATCGGCGTGACCGGTTATGAAGATGATGGGCAGGGTGCTGCCCATTTCGGCGAGTTTGTCCTGCAGCTCCATTCCGCCCAGTCCCGGCATGCGAATGTCAAGCAGCAGGCATCCGGCGAGGCCATTCGAGTAGCCGCCGAGGAAATCATCGCCGGAATGAAAGACGGCGTAGTCATAGCCGACCGAGCGCATGAGGAACTCCATGGCATGACAAATCGACGGGTCGTCATCGACTATGTAAACGGTCGGCTTTTCTGCGCTGCCCTGGTTCATGCTGCTGTCGGTTACTGATCTCGGCCGGGTCGGCCGTCATATTTACCACGTCCGCCCGACAGGTTGTAGTTGGCACGCCGGGGTCGGCGGGGGATACAGCACGTTTTCTCTAGCAGGTTGCTGAAAAAGGGCTGTCCTGCCCTTTTTCAACGTCGCGAGTCCGGCACAGGTCCGGACTCG
>DATICC010000320.1:0-7510 GCA_035457045.1 Woeseiaceae bacterium
TGGCAAGCGAACGTGCCACTCGGGAGTGCGCAATATCGCCGACTACGACCACGACCAGCTTTTCGAACGACCCCTTGCACTGCCTTATCGTCAGCAAATCCAGGAGGCCCTGGGTAGGGTGTGACGCATCGGACTCGCCCGCATTCAGGATGCTGACGTGATCCATTACATGCCGTGCGATGTAGGCAGGTACGCCAGCGCTTGCATCACGCACGACGAAAATGTCTACCTGCATGGCTTGCAGTGTGTAAATCATGTCGAGGATGCTCTCGCCTTTTTTTCGCGACGACATGTTTACGTCAAGATTGAGCACATCGGCGCCGAGACGTTTTGCTGCGAGATCGAAGGATGCGCGCGTGCGCGTGCTGGGCTCGAAAAAGAGGTTCGCCACAGTCCTTCCTGCAAGGTTTCGCGAGCGAATCGCGGCATCACCGAGGGGGCTCAGGAACGCTTCGGACAGGTCCAGCAGTGTGGTCAGCATCGAGCGCGTGAGGCCGTTGAGCGTGAGCAGATGCCGTAGTCGGCCGCTTGGGGTCAACTGCAAACGCGCGTCCGCGACGACCGGCGCTTGTTCGAAGAGTTCGGTTACAGGCATGGCGCGCGCATCTTATACGAGATTCGACTGGTTTTCCTTTGCATTTGCCATCCCCTCCCGGCCGAGCCAGCGCTCCGCGATCAGGACCGCTGCAGTGCTGTCAATGTCCTGCTTTCGCACGCGGCCGCGGCGGCCGATAGCACGCTGTTCCGCAAGCAGGCGGCCTGCTTCCCAGGATGAGAAATTCTCGTCCATGGACTCCACGGGCTTGCCATAGCGGTGCAGCTCGTCCATGAAGCGCATGATGCGAGCCGTGAGCCGCGCCGGCGTGCCGTCGGGCTGCGTCGGCAGCCCGACCACGAGCCGCGCCGGTTCCCACTCGGAAATGATTTGCCCGATGCTGCGCCAGTCGGGACCTGAAGTACTGTTCGCGACGACGCCGATGGCAGTGGCCGACTTCGTGACTTGCTGGCCCACCGCCACACCGATGCGGCGCAGTCCGAAATCGAATGCGATGATGGTTTCCGGCCTGGGTTCAGGCGTGACCGGCATGGGTCGAAACGCGGCTGATGTCGATGCCCAGCGTACGCGCCGCGTAGGTCCAGCGGTCGGCGAACGGCACATCGAAAACGAGTTCCTTGCTGGCAGGAACGCTGAGCCAGGTGTTTTCGAGCATTTCGGACTCGAGCTGGCCGGCATCCCAGCCCGCATAGCCGAGCGCGACAAGCGATTTCGTCGGACCACGGCCGGCGGCGATGGCATCCAGCACGTCGCGTGACAGCGTCAGCTGTATGTCGCCGCTGACACCGACGGAACTCTCGAATGCTCCACCGGGCTCGTGCAGTACGAAGCCGCGTTCGCGAGCCACTGGGCCGCCGTTCATCACGGGGAGTATTGCAGCCTCCGCGCTCGGGTTCCTGACATCCAGTTGGGCCAAGAGGCCGCCAAGACTCAGATTCAACGGCCGATTGATCACGATGCCGAGTGCACCGTCGGCATTGTGCTCGCAAATGAGCGTGACTGTGCTGTTGAAATTGGGATCGGACATGCCGGGCATGGCGATCAGGAGCTGGTTGCTGAGAGAACCCTCAAAATCCATGCGCCAAGTATCAGCCCTCGCACCGCGCGGCACAAGCCGCCGGAGTCGGTCAGTTGGTGCTGGCGGTGGTTTCTATGCCGACTTCCGAGAATTGCCACTTGTAGGCAAATCGCAGTTGATCGAAATCGATGCGAATCGACTCTGGAAACGGTTCGAAGGGCGCCGCGCGGCGAAGTATGTTAAGTGCCGCCTGGTCAATGATCTTCGAGCCAGAACTGTTGCGCACTATCACCTCGCCAAGCTGGCCCGATGCATCGATGGTGACCTCGAGAGTAGGACTTCCGGTCAGGCCCTGGATGATGCCCTTCTCCGGAAAATAATTTACGCCGATGGTTTCGATTTTTCTTTTCCAGCGGTCCAGGTAACCGGCGACATTCGATTCCTTGGTATCGACACTGGTCAACAATTGCCGTGGATTGTCGTGCCGGATGCGCAAGTTGGCCTCGTCATCGCGCGGCAGCGGCAAGCTCGATTCGCTGCCCGATTCCAGAGCAATTGCTGTACTCTGCTCGGGCTTCGGCCGGTCGCGGGGCAGGTCGGTCACCTGCCGCGCCTGCTCGGCTCTTGCGGCAATGAGTTGATCGGCGACCTTTTCGTGTATGCGGGCATCCAGCAGGCTGTCGCCATCCGTGACGCCCGGATTGTCCAGCGGGGAACTGCTTTGCAGCGGCGCACTCGGTCGCGTTGCCTCCTGCGTATTGCCCGCGCCGCGCTGACTGGCTTGCGCAAGGTAGGAAGCTTCTTCCGGGGCTTCGATGTGGCGATCCGGGTCGGCGACGATCGTGACTTCGAGCGAAATCGCGTCCCTGAAATCGTCGCCGAGTACTGCATTGAAAGTTATGCCGATAATCAGGATGCCGTGCACCAGCGCCGCAAGAAACAGCATCGGCGGGAGGCGATCGGGACGAGCCACGACCTGCAGATCCAGCTGCCCGAAGCTCAACCCGGAATCGTCGCTTTGCATTGTCGTTTCAGACATGTCCAGACCGCGGCCCAAAACCTGCGCCAGATCGGGCGCATTATCACATGAAAATCCTGACAATAATCAAGTCTTTAAGGGACCAACTAAAATCCAGGTGGCAGACAACCATTGAGAATCACTGATTTTCCTGACCGCCCTGTGTGGCCCGACAGCACAGTTTACGCTCCTGCCGCTTCCGGCAATGAGACGCAAGTCCGCTGCCGCCGATTGCGCCCGCTCAACTGTTGCGTTTGAGGCCACGCCCAGGATGCCGGTCGATGGCATCGAAAAGCCCGCCGGCAATGTTCAGTCCGAATTGCCGGTCGAGCTCGCGTATGCCGGTCGGGCTCGTTATGTTGATTTCGGTCAGGTAGTCGCCGATAACATCCAGCCCGGCGAACAGCACACCACGCTCTTTCAGTGCCGGTCCGACCTGCGAACAGATCCAGCGGTCGCGCTCACTGAGTTCGCGACCTTCGCCTGTCGCGCCCATAACGAGGTTTCCGCGGTTGTCGTCGGCGGACGGAATGCGTGCCAGGGCATAGGGTATGGGCTCGCCGTCGACCAGCAATATGCGCTTGTCACCCTGCAGGATCTCCGGGATATAGACCTGTGCCATGGCAAAACGCTGGCCGTAATCCGTCAGCGTTTCGAATATAACGTTGGCATTGTTGTCGCCGCTGCTTATCACAAATATGGACCGGCCGCCCATGCCGTGGAGCGGCTTCACAACGATGCGTCCGTGCGACCTGAGAAACGATTTCATGTCCGGCATGGAGCGTGTAATCAACGTTTCAGGGCAGCATTCCGGAAACCAGGCCGTATACGCTTTCTCGTTCATGTCCCGCAGGCTTTGCGGGCGATTGACAACCAGCGCCCCGGCGATCCCGGCGCGCTCGAGTATGTACGTCGCGTAGATGTATTCCATGTCGAACGGCGGATCCTTGCGCATCAGGATAACGTCGAGGTCACCGAGACGGATTTCCTGAACGGTGTGCAGATCGAACCAATCTGCCGGCTGGTCGCGCACCGTGAGCAGCCGCGACCGGGCCTTGGCGACACCCTGCGATATGCTGAGGTCCCCCAGTTCCATGTAATGAATGGCGGCGCCGCGCCGTTGCGCCTCGAGCAGCATCGCGAAGGAGCTGTCCTTTTTCGTCGTAATGTTCCGGATCGGGTCCATGACGACGCCTACCGACAGTTTATTCTCGGGCATTGCTGTAATCCTGCAGCTTCCTGGGACGCACGCGTCCGCCGCCGTCGCGGCGCGGATAACTATACAGTGCCGGGCTTAGCCGCGGCACGCGAGCTACGGTCGCAGCCGGTTTCCCGCCGGACATCCGGTGCTTGCCGCCGCGGGGGAGAAGCAGTTTGCGTAAGTGCATAATCCGATTGAATTTGCCGCCTGTGGCGCAGGTCATGGCGACACTTATGTCAATATGGTACAAGTCGCACTTCCGATGAAAATTCGGAGTCTCTTTAGGGACATACCGACGAAATCGGCATGGGGCGCGAACTCCCGGTGAGTCGCAGAAATTCGCAAGCGGGCGAGGAATTCCGGTGTCAAACAACGCATCTCGAAGTCTCAACGGACTCAAGAT
Organism: Woeseiaceae bacterium; assembly: GCA_035457045.1. Taxonomy (GTDB): domain Bacteria; phylum Pseudomonadota; class Gammaproteobacteria; order Steroidobacterales; family Woeseiaceae; genus JAKEGN01. The sequence goes on from DATICC010000320.1 coordinate 4,197, forward strand.
TCTTGTCGTGGACGACAGCAAGACCATCCGGCGAACGGCTGAGACCCTGCTGTCCAAGGAAGGCTGCCAGGTATTTACCGCGATCGATGGCTTCGACGCATTATCGAAGATCGCAGATCATCAGCCGGATCTGATTTTCGTGGACATCATGATGCCGCGCCTCGACGGCTATCAGACCTGTTCGCTGATCAAGCACAACAAGGTTTTCAAGAATACGCCGGTGATCATGCTGTCGAGCAAGGATGGGCTGTTCGATCGGGCGCGCGGGCGAATTGTCGGATCCGAGCAGTACCTGACCAAACCATTCACCAAGGACGAACTGCTCGGCGCAATTTCCAACCAGATCAATTAGGAAAAACCAATGGCAGTGATTCTGATAGTTGATGACTCTCCAACCGAGTTGCACCTTTTCCAGAACATGCTGGAAAAAAGTGGTTTCAAGACGCTTGTGGCCGACAGCGGCGAAGAAGGCATACGCCAGGCGCAGGCGTCGAGGCCGGATTGCATTCTGATGGATGTCGTCATGCCTGGCATGAACGGATTCCAGGCAACACGCAAACTGACTCATGATCCGAAGACCTCGGAGATTCCGGTGATCATGATTACTTCCAAGGATCAGGAGACGGACAAGATCTGGGGCATGCGCCAGGGGGCGGTCGAATACCTGGTGAAGCCGGTGACCGAGAAGCAGCTGGTTGCCAAGATCAATGCGGTAATGGCCGATTGAATGAGCCGATTGAATGAGTGATAAATCGGACCTGAAAGCGCTGGTCGAAACACCGTTCGATCTTCTGAAAGAGCTGGAGCGTCGCAGTCGGGTCGCTGTTGCGGGCAAGGGTACGGGCGCACTGCCGGCGGAATGGGTGGGAATCGGCTTCCGCATCGGGCAGGAACAATTCGTGGCAAACCGGAACCAGGTGCGGGAAGTGCTGATGTTGCCCGAGGCGATGACCCGGGTGCCGGGCGCAAAGCGCTGGGTGCTCGGTATCGCAAATCTGCGCGGCCATTTGCTGCCGCTGATCGATGTCAAATTGATGTTCGGCAGCGGCCGGACATCGCTACGCCGGATTACACGGGTTATTTCCGTCAACCACCGTGAGATACCTGCCGGCCTCGTGGTCGACGAAGTACTGGGGTTCCGCCGGTTCGTCGACAGCGAGTTCACAAAAACCTGGCCGCAGACCGCAATTCGTTGCGATCGATTTCTGAGCGGTGCATATCAGAGAGGCCAGGATGTCTGGCCCATTTTCGGGTTATACGACCTGATCGAAAGCAATACGTTTTTACAGGCGGCCGCGGAGTAACGCGGCATACCATCCAATCCAAAGAACAGTTGCAAAGCCATGGCGAACAAAACCAAATCACTCTCCGCTTACACGGTAATCGCAGCACTTGTCGCGCTGCTGCTTGTGGTTGCGGCCGGCATCGTTTACCTGCAGGTCGGGCGAGCCGGTTCGTCGGGATCCGGTGTCGCCGAGCTCGCCGCACTTTCCCAGGCAATACCGCGTTACGCGACAGACGCGATCAATGGTGATGCCGGTGCCCTGGGGCGCCTGGATGCCAGCGTGCAACGCCTTGCACAGTTGCGCGATGCAACGGTCACCGGCGGCTTGCCTGGCGGTTCCGGAGCCTGGCGTGATCTCGACATGCATGCCCGAGCCATCCTGGAGAAGCGCGCCGGGATCGAGACCATTGCAACTGCGCAGGCGTTCGTCAGCGAGCACATGTTGCAGATGCTGATCGCATCGGATGCGCTGCTGGACCATGCAGCCAGTACCGCAATCGTGCAGCAGTTTCAGCAGCGGGGGGCCAAGCTGGACCAGGTCCTGCAGGGCCTGATGAGGAGCGTGGATCCTGGCGCGGCAGCCAGCACCCTGGCAGGGGACATCAGCTGGATGCGACAGGTAACGAACGCGTTGTCCGGTGCCGCAAGTAATCTCGACGTGCGTGCACTGGATGCAGCGACGCGCGAAGCCTCGCTCGTGCCGGTGGAAGGGCTGCTGGCGGACATCGAGGAGCAGGTGAACCTGGCAGTGCAGGCAGCTGCCGGAATCGGCGGCCTGCAGGGAAGTCTGGAGGGCCTGTCACGAACCGCAGGCATGCTGCTGGACGGTGCGTTCGCCGCAACAGACGGTGGCGGCCAGAGCGGCCTGATAGACAGCCCGTGGTTGCCAATCAGCCTGTTGGGCGCGGCGCTCCTGCTGCTTGCAGGTCTTGCCGCGTTGCATGCGAAATCAAAAGTCTTCGAAAGATCGTCGAGGGAGCAATCCGAACAGAACGAACGCAATCAGCAGGCCATCCTGCGATTGCTCGATGAGCTGGGCAGTCTTGCCGACGGCGACCTGACCGTTGAAGCCACCGTTACCGAGGACATCACCGGCGCCATAGCCGATTCGATCAACTATGCAATCGAGAAGCTTCGCGAACTCGTCGCGACGATCAATGAAACGGCAATCATGGTCGATTCGGCTGCCAAACAGACTGAAAGTACTGCCGTCAACATGAAACGCGCCGCGGAAAACCAAGGTCGGGAAATCGCCGCGGCGAGCGGTTCCATCGTCTCGATGGCGGCATCGATCGAGGAAGTTTCCGGAAACGCGGAGAGGTCATCCGATGTTGCACGGCATTCGGTAGAGGTGGCGCACAAGGGCGGCGCGGCTGTGCGACGCACCATCGATGGCATGAACGCCATTCGCGAGACCATTCAGGACACGTCGAAACGCATCAAGCGGCTCGGCGAAAGTTCGCAGGAAATCGGCAATATCGTCGAACTGATCAATGACATTGCGGAGCAGACCAACATTCTTGCCCTTAACGCGTCGATCCAGGCCTCGATGGCGGGGGAGGCGGGGCGCGGATTCGCCGTGGTCGCCGACGAGGTGCAGCGCCTCGCCGAGCGCTCGACCAATGCGACCAAGCAGATCGAAGTGCTGGTGAGGACGATCCAGGCGGATACCAACGAGGCCGTGATCTCCATGGAGCGGAGCACGACCGACGTCGTCGGTGGCGCGCTGCTGGCGGAGAATGCCGGGGCTGCTCTGGATGAGATCGAACAGGTCTCGAATCAGATCGCCAACCTGGTGCAGAACATTTCCGGTTCCGCGAGGCAGCAGGCAGGCTCGGCCGCTGACGTCACGAGGCGAACCACAAAGCTCAAGGAAATCAGCGATCAGACCAGCAGGGCGACAGCGGCAACGGCAGCGTCCATCTCCAAGCTTTCCGAACTCGCATCGCAGCTGCGCAAGACCGTGGCCGGATTCACCTTGCCGAGTTCCGCCCTGAAGGCCACCCCGCTTGCCACGGCCGTGTCGAGG
>DATICC010000321.1:0-3936 GCA_035457045.1 Woeseiaceae bacterium
CTCGAGGCCGATGACCCCGGCACCGATGACGCCGAGCCGCTCAGGCACCTCGCTGAAGTCGAGCGCGCCCCAGGAATCAACGATCCTGTCGCCGTCGAATTTCGCCACCGGAAGTTCTACAGGCACGGATCCCGAGGCGAGAATGACGTAGCGGGCCTCAATGATCTCCGGCTTGCCAGACACCGGTGTGAATTCGACTTTCTTGCCGGCAAGCAATCTGCCGTGTCCCGGCAGCCCTTCCACTTTGGCGGCCTTGAACAAGCCGGTGATTCCGCCAGTCAGTTGTTTGACGATGGCCGCTTTGCGGTCCTGCATGGTGGCGACATCCATGGTGACGCCCGCATGCCTGATGCCGTGCCTGGCAAACTCGTGTTGTGCCCGGTGAAACAATTCCGAGGATTCAAGCAGCACTTTCGACGGTATGCATCCCGCGTTGAGGCAGGTACCGCCGAATGCATTGCTGCCATCCCGGTTCGCCCACTGGTCTATGCACGCGACCTTCATCCCGTGCTGGCTGGCGCGTATGGCTGCTATATAGCCCCCGGGCCCGGCACCAATCACCACGACATCGAAACTTCTGCTCATAGGGTTTCGCTACTCACAATTGCAGCAGCAAGCGGCCGGGGTCTTCCAGCGATTGCTTGACGCTGACCAGGAACTGCACCGCTTCCCTGCCATCGATAATGCGGTGATCGTAAGTGAGTGCGACGTACATCATGGGCCGAATCACGACCTCGCCATCCACCGCCATCGGCCGGTCCTGTATGGCATGCATGCCAAGTATGCCGCTTTGCGGCGGATTGAGTATCGGCGTCGACATCAGTGAGCCGAAGATACCGCCGTTGGTAATCGTGAACGTGCCTCCGGTCAGGTCCTCCATGCTCATCGTCCCGTCGCGCGCTTTCTTGCCGAGTGCCGCAAGGTCAGCTTCGATCTGCGCGAAGCTCATCTGATCCACGTCACGTATCACCGGCACCATCAAGCCGCGATCCGATGACACGGCAATGCCGATGTCGAAGTAATTGTGATAGATGATCTCGTTGCCTTCGACGGATGCGTTTACTACCGGGAACTTCCTGAGCGCTTCGACGCACGCCTTGGCAAAAAACGACATGAAGCCCAGGCGGACGCCATGGTCTTTCTCGAACGACTCCTTGTACCGGTTTCGCAGCGACATGACCTTTGTCATATCGATCTCGTTGAATGTCGTGAGCATCGCCGCATCGTGCTGGGCCTGCACCATTCTCTCGGCGATGCGCGCACGCAGTCGTGTCATCGGTACGCGTTCCTCGCTGCGGCTGACCTGGGCCGCTCCGGCGGCCGACGAATATTCCGCCGCGGGATCGCCCGGAGTGACGTTTTCGTCACTGTGGGTCTTCAGGTAGGCCATTACGTCCGCTTTGGTAATCCGTCCATCCTTGCCGCTGCCCGTAACGATGGTGGCGTCCAGGTCATGCTCATCGAGCAGCCGGCGTACCGACGGGCTCAGCCTGTGCGCAGCGGCACGTGAGTCCTCGGCTGCTGTTTCCTCCTCCGGTTCTTCATCGTTATCCGCATCATTTGCGCTGGGGGCGGCGGGAGCCGGACGGGCGGGGCCGTCGCCAGCCTTGCCCTCCGACAGGATCGCAAGCACGTCGCCGGCCCTGACCGTGGTGCCGTCGGGAATGAGGATTTCCTGCAGGATCCCGCCGACCGGTGCGGGAACTTCCAGCACCACCTTGTCGGTTTCCAGGTCCACCAGGTTTTCGTCCCGCGACACCTCATCGCCAGCCTTCCTGTGCCAGGCAATCAGCGTCGCATCACTGACCGATTCCGGCAGGGGTGGAACCTTGATCTCTGTCGTCATTTTGTCGATTTATCCTTTCTTTTTGCCATCGCCTTGTCCCTGGGTCTGGTGGACCTGGTCGCTTTGGTCTGTATATCCAGCGCTGCTTCTACCAATGCCTGTTGTTGCTGCAAGTGCAGCTTGAAGACGCCGGATGCCGGCGCCGCGGCACTTGCACGGCCAGCGTAGTACAGTTGCTGGTTCTCGCGTAATGGCTCCTGCAAGCGATGCCTCACCTGGTACCAGGCGCCCTGGTTCTCCGGTTCCTCCTGGCACCAGACTATGTCCCTGGCATTCGCGTACTGCTGCAGGCACACCGCGTAGTCGTCCGTCGGGAACGGGTAAAGCTGTTCGATGCGCACCAGCGCAACATTGGAAACGGCGTGTAGCTCGCGCGCCTCCTGCAGGTCGTAATAAACCTTGCCGCTGCAAAATACGACTCGCCGCACGTTTTCCGCGGCGATCTCGGGCAGGTCCGGAATGACCAGCTGGAATGAGCCGCTGGACAGCTCGGTCAGGCTCGACACCGACAGCTTGTGGCGTAACAGGCTTTTCGGCGTCATCACGATGAGCGGCTTGCGATACCTGCGCAACATCTGCCGCCTGAGCATATGAAACATCTGTGCCGGCGTCGAGGGCACGCAAACCTGGATATTGTGTTCGGCGCACAGCTGGAGAAATCGTTCCAGGCGCGCGGATGAATGCTCCGGTCCCTGCCCTTCGTAACCGTGCGGCAGGAACAGTGTGAGCCCGCACAACCTGCCCCATTTCGCCTCACCCGAGCTGATGAACTGGTCGATCACGACCTGTGCGCCATTGGCGAAATCGCCGAACTGCGCCTCCCAGACAACCAGGGTCTTCGGGTCCGTGGTCGCATAACCGTATTCGAAACCGAGCACAGCCTCCTCGGAGAGCAGCGAATCAATCACGCGAAACGCGTCGCGCCGGTCACTGATAGTTTGTAACGGAACGTATTCCTGCCGGTTGTTCTGGTCGTGCAGCACCGCGTGGCGATGGAAGAACGTGCCGCGACCACTGTCTTGCCCGGTAATTCTGCAGGCGTAGCCCTCGTCCAGGAGTCCCGCGTATGCCATGGTTTCGGCAAATCCCCAATCCATGTCGATCTCGCCCGTTGCCATGCGCTGGCGCTCGCTCATGATTCGCTGTACTCGCCCGTGCAACGTCATGCCGGCGGGAACCTGCGTCACCTTCTTCGCCAGCGCAGCCACATTCGCCGGACTCAGGGTGGTGTCTGCCTGTTCGTCCCAGGCAGCATCAATATAAGGAGTCCAGTCGACTGTGAATTCGTTGCCGATCAGACCCAGCGCGGATCGCGGCACGGGTTCCCCGCGGTCCAGCCGGTCGCGATACTCTTCCTGCATGGCCGCCACGCCGTCCTTGTCGATGACTCCGGCAGCGATCAGTCTTTTGGCATACAGTTCCCGGGTCGTCGGCTGATTCCTGATTCGTGCGTACATGACAGGCTGGGTTGCGCTGGGTTCGTCAGCCTCGTTGTGTCCGTGACGGCGATAGCAGACCAGGTCGATGACAACGTCCTTGCGAAAATTCTGCCGGTAGCGCAGTGCCAATCGCGTAACGAATATCACGGCCTCGGGATCGTCCGCATTGACGTGGAAAATCGGCGCTTCGATCATTTTTGCAACATCGCTGCAGTATGTCGTAGATCGCGCGTCGCTCGGCCTGCTGGTAGTAAAGCCAATCTGGTTGTTCACGACGATGTGGATGGTGCCGCCGGTTCGAAAACCGTTGGTCTGAGACATCTGGAATGTCTCGGTTACCACGCCCTGGGCGGAGAAAGCGGCATCGCCATGAATCAGAACGGGCATGACCGCCTGCCTGTCCGAGTCGCCGCGGCGTTGCTGCCTCGCTCGCACCGATCCCTCGACCACGGGGTTTACGATCTCGAGATGCGACGGATTGAAGGCGAGCGCAATGTGTATGTTGCCGCCCGGCGTTTTCATGTCGGCGGAAAATCCCTTGTGATACTTGACGTCTCCGGATCCTTTCATCTCCGCCGGATCGACGTTTCCCTCGAATTCCTCGAACAGTTCATCCGGGGCCTTGCCAAGCACATTGACCAGCACGTTTAT
>DATICC010000322.1:0-9058 GCA_035457045.1 Woeseiaceae bacterium
ATTACAGCGCAGCTCACCGACGTGAATACCGGATACAACGTCTGGTCCAGCTCCTACGATCGGGAGCTCACCGACATCTTCGCGGTGCAGGACGACATCACCGCACAGATCATTGCCGCGCTTGAAGTCCACCTCGACGATGACTCGAAGCACTTGCTTTCTGCCGAGCGTGTGGACCCGGAGCTCTACCAGCTCATGTTGCGCGGGCGATATCACTGGAACCAGCGGTCCGAGACCGGGCTCACCCTCGCCGAGGAAATTTTCGAGCAGGCCACGATCAAGGACCCGAATTACGGCCCCGCTTTTGCGGGCCTCGCCGATGTCTACATCAGCAAGTTTGACTATGGTTTGATGTCTCTCGCCGAATCGAGTGAGAAAGCGCGAGCAGCGGCAACCCGGGCACTCGAGCTCGACAGCAACCTCGCTGATGCGCATACCTCACTTGCACACTTGTTGTTGCATGAATGGCAGTGGGATGCGGCGGAGAAATCCTTTCTGCGGGCGATCGAGATCAACCCCAACTATATCGTTGCGCGCCACTGGTATGCCTTGTGCCTTACCGCGCTGGGCCGCCCCGAGGACGCCGTGAAGACCATGCTCCGTGCCCACGACCTCGATCCACTCTCCGTTCGCATCAACGCCGATCTCGGTATGGCCTACCTCGCCGCCGGCCGGTACCAGGAAGCGGTAGACCAGGAAACGCAAACCCTGGAACTTGCACCGCAGTCGGCAACACCGAAGTGGATACGCGGCATGGCACTGGAGCAAATGCATCGCTTCGACGAGGCAGAGCAGGATATGACGACGGTACTGGAGGCGTGGCAACGTGATGCAGCGATTCTCGGCACGCTCGGTCATTTGTACGGGGTATCCGGCAAAACTGGGGAAGCACGGGTTCTGCTTGCCGAGTTGACCGGTAAGGCCGAATCGACGGACGCCGCATTCTTCGTTGCTTTGATCTACGCCGGTCTTGGCGAAACCGATGAAGCGTTTGACTGGCTGGATAAAGCGGTTACCCAGCGCTCCGGGTCCGTTCGATACCTGAAGATCGATGCGCGCCTCGAACCCCTTCGTCAGGACCCCCGTTACGTGCAGCTTATGGAGCGAGTCGGGCTGCCTCTATAGCATTCAAATACCGCCGGATCTGCGTGGTGACAGCAGCACAGGCGCAGCAACAGGCGCGTTCTGATTTCATAATTGCAGACAGGCTTTACGGAGACCGAAGTCATGCTGATCGAGCTGGCAGTCAATGTACTTGCATCGGCTATCCTCCTGCTGGTGGGGTTCATCTCGGGCAAACACCGGGAGCGCAAACTCCAGCGAGGAATAAATCTCGAGGAGTACGAGTTTTACCCTTTTGGCCTCGATGACAACCGGCATCTGTACTTTGACAAGACGAAATTCAACCTGGCGGTTCGTCACTTCCTGAAAAGCCACGACGCGGTTGCTGCCCGGCAGCTAATCCTGGTCGGGCAGCAGAATGACGTCGACAACCTGTTGTCCGTGGAAGAACGGTCCCGCTTTCGCAGGCTCTACACGAAATACGATGGTGACAGGATACGCAACGATACCGCGGAATTTCTGAACAACTTCAAACGCATCGTGCGCCTCGTCGGCGACAGCTTTCCGGATACAGGGATCGAGATCCTGTTGCACGACTTGACGAATCCGGCCAAGGCGCTGAGCTTCATCAAGAATAATGTCACCGGCCGCGACATCGAATCACCGGCAACAAACCTGGTTCTCGATCTGAAGATGCGCCGTGAACAGAAACAGGACAAATTGAACTACGAACTGAACATCGGCGCGAGAAAGTTCAAGTGCACGACCATACCGATCTACCGGGATGGCTACGGCCTGGTCGGCGCCATATGCATCAATGTCGACGTGAATTACCTGAACGAGGATGTGCGGCGGAGCAATGAAAACCTGGACAGGTTTTTCCGATCACTGTGCAAGACCGAGATGAAACTGGGCGAAAATATTCTCAGCAAGGATGAGTACGAAAAAGCGATGAGGGGCAAGCGGCATTTCCGTGACATCGAGCCGGCTGCCGCCAGCTGAAAGATCAATCCTGCTGGTCGCAATCGAGCTGCTGTTCGATCCGGTGTAACACAAGGTAGCAAGACAGTACGTGGGCAACCGAAGCGTTCGGCTCTCGTTTCTCGCGCGACGACCGGTCTTTCTCGCTACCGCCGTCTAACAGGCAGGTGTGACGCTGGCCGCCGTACTGCCATAAGGAGGACGGGGAAATGAAAAACCGAATATTCAGTTCATGTGCTGCGATCCTGGTTCTATTGACGTCTGCAATAGCTGCCCAGGCAGGTAATCTCAAAGGCATCGATATCACCGCCGAATTTCCGTTACAGCGGTGCATCGACACGGTCGGCCTGGTGACGAGTTGCGTCGACGCCGATTGCAATCAATACCTGCCGCTGATTGTCGGCCGGGTCTGGGAACTCGACAATGCCGGCTGCACCGACTGCGACGAGGCCGAGGCAGTCACCGTGAGTATCCTCGATGACACCGAAACAGTCGATGGGCAATTGACCCGCGTCATGGAAGAACTCGAAATGGTTGAAGGCGAAATCAGCGAGCATTCCTTCAACTTTCTCAATCAATGTCCCAATACGCAGGATGTCTATTATTGGGGCGAGGACGTGTGTGTCGCCGCGGACAGCAACAGCGCCCTCGACGAACCGCCGTTCGAAAATCACTTCGACTGCGAAGCGATCGGGATGGCTTTCGGCGGCGGTGCCTGGCGGGCCGGCATCGACGGAGCCGAACCGGGACTAATTTTCCCCGGGGGCGCATTTCTGCTCGGCGCCCGTTACTTCCAGGAATTGGCCGCTAATGCCCTGGACTGGGCCACGAACGAGGAGGCGGGGCTGACGGTCGACGATCCGGCGAACGGACAATTCAAGGACTGCGTCCTGGTGCTCGACCGCAACCTGCTGGAAGACCCGAAAAGCAAACAGGCGGACGAAAAGGTCTACTGCCCGGACATCGGCATCGTGCGCGACGAAGATCTGGAATTGACGAGCTGCGCCGATGCCAGCGGAGACTGCGCTCAGTAAGTATTCGGGGACGGTGACCCCGATTTGGAATCAGGGTCACCGTCCCCTTGCTTACCGGTAGCATTCGAAGTCGTCATTGCCGAGCGGGCGGCAGAAATAGCCCCAGTTACCGGTCTGGCGCCAGTAGTCCGCGAGCCCGAGATCCCGCAGCAAATCTTTGAAGGCGGGCAGTCGCCGAACGTCGCGCAACACGCCGCGCCAGGCGAGGAATGCCAGTCGCCCGTTACGTGGCCGGACGAGAAAGTCATGCATGAGTTCGAGCGCCAATTCCGGCGCGCCAAAGTGAGCGGCCCAGATCGCGATGATGTTCCGCTGGAACGCACTCTGGTAGCGAGGTTCTTCCAGCATGCGCCTGAGTTCCGTGAGTGCCGCCTGCGGGTCATCGAGGCGCTCGCGCATCGCGATCGCGATGGACGGATCGGGATCGGACTCGATCAGCTGCGCGAGCCTGCTGTCGAGTTCGGCGCGGTCGCCGGACACCATGCCGGCCATCAGGCCGCTCGCTTTGGCGAGCACGAAACGGGGGCCGGCAAAGTTGCGGAAGCGATCCGCCTCGGCAACTGCCTGCCCGATATCTCCTCGCGCCAGGTAGGAGTCACTGAGATATGCGGCGATCTGGGCATTCAGTGGATCGGAAAAGCGGCCACGCTCGTAATGATCGATCGCGTCATCCAGGCGGCCCAACGCATGCATGAGCATGCCCGCGCGAAGCTCGAGATGTTCTGTCATCGCATACCGGGCCGCCGCCTCCAGAGCCTGACGACATAGATCCTCGGCGGCGGACCAGTCCAAGTCATCCGCTTTCCACCAAGCGAGATTCACCAGCATGAAGGGCGAATCGGGAGTGATTGCCAGCGCCCGGTCCCCGGCTTTGCGGGCCTTCGCCCTGACCTCCGCTTCGTCCTGGCAGGAAGGATCGAGTGTCGGCGAGTTGCTGTAGAGGAAATCGAGCCCTGCCCAGGCCAGCGAGAACTCCGGGTCGAGCGTCACTGCCCGTTCGAGGTGCTGGACCGAGCGGCGCAGCTCCGGCATCGACGTCGGCAATATCATATCCACGCCGTTCGCAACGCCGGCGAGCAGGTACTCGTCGTAGGCCGCAGCGTTCCGCGTCATCCCCGGGATACCGCCAAGGCTTCCCACGCCCAATGTTATCTGCAGTGCGCTGGCGACGGACTTCGCGATGTCCTCCTGGATTTCGAAGAGGTCCTGCAGCGTCCGGTCGTAGGTTTCGGACCAGAGATGTACGTCGGTCCTTGCATCGATGAGCTGCGCAGTGATGCGCACCCGGTCGCCGGCCTTGCGGACACTGCCCTCGAGTATGTAGTGCACGCCGAGTGCCGCCCCGATCGACCGCAGATCCTCATTCCGGCCCTTGAAGTAGAAAGACGACGTACGTCCGGAGACTCGCAGGTCGCGGATCCGGGCCAGCGTGTTCAGCAGTTCCTCGGTGATTCCGTCGGCGAAATACTCCTGGTCGTGATCCGGGCTCATGTCGGCAAAAGGCAGTACCGCGATCGACGGCGCCCCTCCTTCGCTGCCAGCCTTGACTGCGCTTTTCTGCGGCAACGGCCCGGTGCGCCGGATCCCGTCCGGGGTCCTGTCGTAGGCCCAGGCGAGCACCAGGGCAACGGCGAAGCCGATCGCCAGCAGGACGATCACCAGCGTGTCGGCCCAATCCGGCAGGCGTAAGGGTGTCTCGACCGAGACCACGATCTGCACCAGCAACCACGCGACGATTGCATAGACGATACCGACCCGGAAGACATGGCGCCGCTTCAGCTCTGCGATCAGGCCTTTCATGATTCCGCCGATACCCCCAGTGGGCTGCGGTGTCGCTATAGTTGTTGTTCGATTTTGTGCAGCACGCGGTAGCAGGGCAATACCTGCGCCACCGAAGCATTCGGCTCGCGCTTCTCCCGAATGGCCGCAACGAATTCGCGGTCCTGCAACTCGATGCCGTTCATCGATACGTCGACTTTTGACACGTCGATCGGTTTTTCCCGGCCGTCGACCAGGTCGTCGTAACGCGCGATGTAGGTACCGTTGTCGCAAATATACCTGAAGAAAGTGCCTAGCGGCCCATCGTTGTTGAACGACAGGGACAGGGTGCAGATCTTGCCGCCCGTCGTCTTCATCTGGATCGACATGTCCATCGCAATACCCAGCACCGGATGCAACGGTCCCTGCAGTGCATTGACCGCGACGATCTCCTCGCCAGTCTGGTACTGGAACAGGTCGACGGTGTGCGCCGCATGATGCCAGAGCAGGTGATCAGTCCAGGAGCGCGGCTGGCCCAGCGCGTTCATGTTGCTGCGGCGAAAGAAGTAGGTTTGCACATCCATCTGCTGAATGCTGAGTTCACCGGCGACGAATTTCTTGTGCAGGTACTGATGCGAGGGATTGAAGCGGCGCGTATGTCCGACCATGCACACGAGTCCGGTCTCCTTTTGCACGCGATTCACCGCCTCGGCATCGGCGAGTGAATCCGCGAGGGGAATTTCAACCTGGACATGTACCCCGGCCTGCATGCACTCGATGGCCTGCGCGGCATGTATCTGGGTTGGCGTGCACAGTATGGCCGCGTCCACGCCTTTCACCTTTAGTGCGTCGCCCAGCTCGGTAAAGGTATTCGGTATGCCGTATTTCTCCGCGGTTGCCCGGGTTGGCTCGAGCTGCCGTCCGATCACGGCTACTACTTCGGCACCCTTGATGTTTCGCAGTGCGTCGAGATGCTTGATACCGAAAGCCCCGGCACCGGCCACGATGATTTTCATATTCTTGCTCCGGCTTCGTTCGTCAATCGCTGTTCTCGTAGATGACGTGGCCCACGGCGGTATTCGACGCGGGCACATGGTAAAAGCGATGCACTTCCCTTGCGTCGGGATTCAGTGCACCGCGCATGATCAGCCACATCACCAGTTCTATGCCTTCCGAACCCGCCTCGCGCACGTAGTCGATGTGAGGCATTTTTGCGAGCCCCTCCGCATCGTTTCGCAGCCGGTCGAGAAAGCGCTGGTCAAACTCCCTGTTGATCAGCCCGGCGCGCGCCCCTTGCAGCTGGTGGCTCATTCCGCCGGTACCCCAGACCTGCACATTCAGGTCCTGGTCGAAGGACTGGATCGCTTTGCGGATCGATTTGCCCAGGTTGTAACAGCGCTGCCCGGATGGCGGCGGATAAACGACGACGTTGACCGCGAACGGAATCACGCGGCAGGGCCATTCTCCGACCTGTCCGAACATGAGCGACAGCGGTATGGTCAGTCCATGGTCGACCGTCATCTCGTTGATGATCGTGAGGTCGAAATCGTCCTGGATGACGGATTGCGCTATGTGCCAGCCGAGTTCCGGGTAACCCCTGACGACCGGCACGGGACGCGGCCCCCAGCCCTCGTCCGATGGCTGGAACTCCTCGGCGCAGCCGATCGCGAAAGTCGGGATGATCTTCATGTCGAAGGCGCAGGCGTGATCGTTGTACACCAGCAGGATCACATCGGGTTTCTGCCGCTTCATCCATTGCTTCGAAAATTCGTAGCCGGCGAACAGAGGCTTCCAGTAGTCTTCGCCGGTCTTGCCGAGGTCGATGGCAGCGCCGATCGCCGGCACGTGGGAGGTCGTGACCCCTGCCGTGATCCTGGCCATTCTACTTCTCTCCCTTGTAGCGATTGCCTTCCGGCGAACGGCCGCCCGACAACATCATGTTGCGGTAATCCTCGCGCGAGAGCCCGGTCATGGAGGCGGCCGCGTACTCGAAGGACTGGCCGTCCGTCGAGAAAAGTTTCGCGAGGAAATAGATATTGCCGCCGGCGGCAATCATGCGGTTGTAGTCGCGCGCCAGCACGGCATCCTTTTGCTCAGCGCTCATCGGCCATTCATCGAGGTAGGCCCGCTCGCTCGCTTTGAAGCGCTGCCGGTTCTCGGCCTTCATCAGCGACATGCAAAACTGGTTCAGGTGATAGCCGCGCCGCGCCATGTCGGCATCGAATACCGTCGTGCCGGGTACGTCGGCGTAGGGTTTCTGCAGAGCCATTACGTTTTTTCCTCGGGCCAGTAGAGCCGCATCGGATTGTCGACCAACAACTTCCGTTGCAATTCCTCAGATACCGCGATTGCGGGAATGAAATCCACCAGGACACCGTCATCCGGCATGTGCGATTTCATGTTCGGATGCGGCCAGTCCGTGCCCCACAGTACGCGATCCGGGAACTCCTCGACGACCCGGCGCGCAAAGGGCACGACATCGGCATAGTGCGGCGGCCCGGATTTCGACAGGCGCTCAGGACACGACACCTTCGACCAGATGTTGCCGTTCTCGCGCAGCAGCCGCAGGAACAGTCCGAACTCGGGGCCATCCGGATCCCTGCTGACATCGGGCCGCCCCATGTGATCGACCACGACGGTGACCGGGAGCGTGCTGAAGAACTCGTAGTGTTCCGGCAGTTCCTCTGCCTCGAAGTAAATGACCACGTGCCAGCCCATTGCTGCCACACGCTTTGCAATGCCGGACAGTGCGTCGCGCGGCAAGGCATCGACAAGTCGCTTGACGAAATTGAAGCGCACCCCGCGCACCCCGGCCGCATCCAGTTCGCGGAGCTCGTGGTCACTGATCGAGGCGCGCACCGTGGCCACGCCCCGCGCCAGTCCGCCGGCATCGGCAAGCGCATCCGCCAGCGCGCTGTTGTCCGCGCCGTGGCAGGTCGCCTGCACGATGACGTTGCGTTCGAAACCGAGGAAATCGCGGAGTTTCCACAGCGCCTCCTTCGGCGCATCGCAGGGCGTGTACTTGCGCTCCGGGGCAAACGGAAAACGGCGCGCCGGTCCGAACACGTGGCAATGCGCATCGACGGCGTGCGCGGGCACCCTGAACGTCGGCCGCGACGGGTCAGCATCGAAGGGCAGCCAGTCCGGATCGACGGCAAACCGGGTCATCGCCCCTGCGCCCTGAGGATCGCATCGAGCCGCGGATAGACGCGGCGGATATTGCCCGAGTACACCTTGACCCGGTCCTCGTCGGAAAGGTTCAGCCTGTCCACGTAGCGCTTGGTGTCGTCGAAATAGTGCCCGGTCTCGGGGTCGATTCCGCGTACCGCGCCGACCATTTCCGAGCCGAACAGGATGTTGTCGATGCTGATGACGTCGAACAGCAGGTCGATGCCCGGCTGGTGATAGACACAGGTGTCGAAATACACGTTGCGCATGACGTGTTCGGCGAGCGGCGGTCGCTTCAGCATGTCCGCAAGTCCACGGTACCGCCCCCAGTGATAGGGTGCGGCGCCGCCGCCGTGCGGAATGACGAAGCGCAGGCTCGGGAAATCGCGGAACAGGTCGCCCTCGATGAACTGCATGAAAGCAGTGGTATCTGCGTTGATGTAGTGCGCACCGGTTGCGTGAAAGTTCGGATTGCAGGTGCTGGACACGTGAATCATGGCCGGCACGTCCAGCTCGACCATCTTTTCGAAAAACGGGTACCAGGACCGGTCGATAAGCGGCGGCGAGGTCCAGTGCCCGCCGGAGGGATCCGGGTTCAGGTTGCAGCCGACGAAACCGAGTTCCTTTACGCAGCGTTCGAGTTCCGCTATGGACTCCGAAATCGGCACGCCGGGTGATTGCGGCAGCATGCAGCCGCCGGCGAAATTCTCCGGGTAGAGATCGACGACGCGTTTGATCAGGTCGTTGCAGGCGCGTGACCATTCCATGGAGACGCGGACGTCACCCTGGTGATGCGCCATGGCCGATGCACGCGGCGAGAACAGGGTCATGTCGGCGCCACGGTCCTTTTGCAGCCGCAGCTGGTTGGCTTCGATGGTCTCGCGTATCTGCTCGTCGCTGATCTTTGCTGGCGGAACCGGCGGCAGCGCCGGGTTCGCGAATCGCGCAAGCTGCGCCTTGCGAAAGGCCTGGTGTGGCTCCGGTGCGGTCGTGTAATGGCCGTGGCAGTCGATGATCAGCATGTTGTGTCCCTGCGCATGATATCCAGCATTCCG
>DATICC010000323.1:0-2280 GCA_035457045.1 Woeseiaceae bacterium
GGGATGCACGTATGCCGTTGATAGTACTTTCCATCATCGTTCAAATTGCGCTGGTCGTCCACGTCATGCGCAGCGGGCGGCAAACATACTGGATTTACCTGATCGTGTTCATGCCGGTGGTCGGTTCGATTGCCTATTTCATCGTCGAGATCCTGCCCGAACTGCTCGCCGGTCGACACGCCCGCGGCGCTTTCCGAAAAATCAGGAAAACACTGGATCCGGAGGCCGATATTCGCCAGCGCGAGCGGCTGCACAAGCTGTCCGGCAGCGTCGACGCAGCCCGAAAACTGGCCGAGGAGCTGGTTTCCGCCGGTCGTTATGTCGAAGCGATCCGGCACTATCAGGACGCCCTTACCGGCCTGTACGAGCACGATCCCGACCTCATGCTGGGCCTTGCCGGGGCACAATTCGGCAATGGCGAATTTGCACAGGCGCGAGACACGCTGGATACGCTGAGAGCCAGGAATCCGGAGTTTCGGTCCAGCGAAGGCCACCTGCTCTATGCCAGGAGCAATGAAGAATGTGGTGACCTGGGGAAAGCGGAAGAAGAGTACCGGGCCGTTGCCGCGTACTATCCCGGTAGCGAGGCTCGATTGCGTTACGCACGGCTGTTGGAGCGATTGGACAAATCGCAGCAGGCTTTGTCCGTCTACGAGGATCTGGTGACCAACGCCGAACTGGCACCGCGGCACTATCGGAGGGCGCAAAAGGAATGGATCGACGAAGCGCGCAACAGCATCAAACGGCTGAAGACCTGACTCCGGGCAGAAGGGAGCGATCAGTTTGACAGTCGAAGTTGAACGTTGGATTTGCGTCGCCGGCGACGGGCGAAGAATTCTGGTCGACTACTGGCCGGTGGAAAAACCCGGGCGTCCGGCAGGAGTGATTCACATACTCCACGGGCTCGGCGAACACCCTGCACGCTATCATCGATTCGCCATGGAATGCGGCAAGCGAGGTTACGCCGTCGTCGCCCACAACCATCGCGGTCACGGTGAGAATTGTGCGGCGGACGAGCTCGGTCATTTCGCGGACCGCGGCGGCTGGGACCTCGTCATATCGGACATCGTTGTCGTACAGAAAGAGATACGCCGCCGCCATCCGGACCCGCCGTTGATCCTGCTGGGGCACAGCATGGGCTCCTTCATTGCGCAGGACTTCCTCATGCGACACCCGCAGAATGCGGCTGCGCTCATGCTCTCCGGCTCATCGCTCCCTGCTCGCCGTCAGCTGCTTCCCGGTCACTGGATTGCGCGTTTCCTTTCGTGGCGTCCGGGCCCGAGGCAACGCAGCGCCCTGCTCAACGGCATGACCTTTGCCGCGTACAACAGGCGTTTCGCGCCGAATCGTACGGCTTTTGACTGGCTGAGCCGCGACGAGACCGAAGTCGATCGCTACATTGCAGATCCGCTTTGCGGCGCCGACTCCAGCAACCGGCTCTGGGCAGACCTCATCGGCGCGCTGCTTCGAGTTCGCAAACGGCGTTCCATCCGCAGGATTCCACCGCAGATGCCGGTGCTGATTACCGGCGGTGAGAAAGACCCTGTCGGCGGCCAGAAGGCCATGACCCGCCTGGCCGATGCATACCGCGATACTGGCCATTCAGACGTAACGCTCAAGGTCTACCCGGATGGCCGCCACGAGATGCTGAACGAGTTGAACCGCGACGAGTTCATGGAAGACGTGTTGCGCTGGATCGACGACAACATCCCGTAAACCGCGGGTCGCCCGCAATGCGGGCTCCTGCAGGTGCCAATAGAACCATTGCAGGAGCTTGCACCGCAGGCGACGCGGAACTCGAATCCGGCGCGATGCCTGTCATCGCGTCGCCTGCAATGCAGGCTCCTACACCGCAAGCCCGAATGAATGGTTGTTCCCAAAGAAAAAGGCGCTTTTCTTGCGAAAAGCGCCTTTCCTTTTTTTCCAGCTTGTCGCTGTATCGCTTAGTCGAACTGGGCCGTCAGGCGAACGTACCAGAATCCACCATCGATGCCCCACGGAGTGGTATCACTGTACAGGGCGCCGGAATCAAGACTGAGAGTGCCATCGTCACTGATATTCCGGATATCGAGTGCCCCTTCTTCATCCAGCACGTTGTCCGCACCAATTGCAACGGTGTATCGGTCGGCGAAGGTATAAGACGCCTCGATATCGAAAATGACCGCGCCGTCAAAGCAGTCGTCGCCACCGCCGGTGTTGCCGGTCGCGCAACGGATCGCGTATCCCGTTCCGTCCGAGCCGCGGTCCGACGGATCTCCGCCCGGGTTGTCAGCAGCGTCA
>DATICC010000324.1:0-8756 GCA_035457045.1 Woeseiaceae bacterium
ACCGCCATTCGAATCGGCAGTACCGGCCGCCATGGCAAGAGCCGCGTCGCATCGCGTCGGTTGCTGGCCTCGAACTATCTCAAGCCGTGCCGGATTGGACACCAGGGCCCTGGTGACGCTCGCACTGGCCCTGCACGGCGCTGCGCGCCCAGACATAGGAAATAGCGCCGGTAACGATATTCGCGATGGCGTAGGCGGCAAAGATTCCGGCGACGCCCCAGAACTGATTCAGAAGCAGTGCAACGGGAACATAGATCACGCCCATGCGGCCGACGCTGACGGCGACGGCCGGTAGCGGCGAGCCGATGCCGTTGAATGACGCGTTCATGACCATGACGACGCCGTATGCGCCGTAGCTGATCGGCGCTATCCACAGAAACAGTTGTGCCACGTCCGTAACGTGACTGTTATCAGTGAAGAGCCCGGGCAGGACTCCGCTCAGGGCCGCAAGCAGTATTGCAATCACCAGCCCCGAGCCGAGGCAGAATAACAGACACAGACGCAGAGCTTCGTTGATGCGGTCTGCATTGCCTGCAGACACGTTCTGCCCGACGAACGGGCCGATGATCGCCGACATCGCATAGAACAGCACCAACATGACACCCTCGATGCGACTCGCAACGCCGAAACCCGCCACCGCTTCCGGGCCGTAGCCCGCCAACATCGCGGTGATCACTGCCGTTGCGATCGGGATGATCGCATTCGTCGCCGCCGCCGGAATGCCGACGTGCAGGATGTCGACCCAGGAACTGCGCAGCTCTTTCGGGTTCGGCCTGTTGAAGCTCAGCATGTCCAGCCGGTAGCGCATGAAGTAGAGCGTGCCCCCGAAAATCGCCGCCCGCGCGAGCAGTGCGGCCATTGCCGCCCCGTTCAGTCCCATTGCCGGTATCGGGCCGATGCCGAAGATCAGGATCGGATCGAGGATCATGTTGAGAACTGCCGCCGTGATCATCAGCTTGCTCGGCAGGCGCGTGTCGCCGGTCGCGCGCATACTGCTCATGCCGACCATGCCGACCACGACAAAGGGAACGCCGATGTAAAGGATCGTCATGTACCCCGCGATCAGCGGGATCATGTCTTCCGGTGCGCCGAGCATCCTGAACAACGGCCCGATGGTCAGGATTCCGAGAACGCAAAAAGCACCGGTGATCAGGAATGAAAGGAGCAGGCTGTCGGTAGCCAGCCGGCGTGCACGGCGGTGATCGTGCTTCCCTATAGCCCGCGCCACGACCGACGATGTGCCGGCGCCGAGGCCAATTGCAACGCTGGTGACAATCATCAGTATCGGAAAACTGAAACCGAGGGCCGCAAGCTCCCGGACACCGACCTGGCCTATGAACCACGCGTCTACGAAGCCCTGCAGCATCATGAGGAAGATGCCGTAGAGCACAGGCAAGGTCATGTCGACCAGATGTCGCCCTACCGACCCCTGGGTCAGCCTGGGCTGGGATTGTTCCATGGTGTATCCGGGAAACTGGTTACCGTAATCGCGCCAGAACGAACGCGATCGAGCCGGCGCACTATGACGCAGCACAGGGCACGATGTAAACCGGCCCGGGGGTTCCTGACGGCGTTGCGTTATCATGCCTCACGGCTTTCAGCCCGGTGGGAACAATGGCGCAGGAATCGATCGGGACTACTGACATCGAGCCAATTGACGAGGCAGGAGCAGCCTGATGTCCTGGCGCAAACTCGACACCCGGACCGTGTTCGACAATCCCTGGATCACCGTGACCGAGGACCACGTCATCAATCCCGGCGGCGGCGAAAACCAGTACGGCGTGGTGCATTTCAAGAACATTGCCGTCGCGGTCATACCGCTGGACGATGCCGGGAATACCTGGCTCGTCGGCCAGCAGCGCTATACGCTGGGCCAGTATTCCTGGGAGCTGCCCATGGGCGGTGCGCCGCGCGACGAGGCGCCACTGGACGCCGCCAGGCGAGAGCTCAGGGAGGAAACCGGGCTGACCGCTACCGGCTGGACCGAACTGATGCGGTTGCACACCAGCAACTCGATCACCGATGAATTCGGCATCGTTTACGTCGCCACCGACCTCGAGCAGGGCGAGCCGCAGTTCGAAGAGACCGAAGATATCCAGATCCGCAAACTGCCGTTCGCCGATGCACTGGCCATGATCATACGTGGCGAGATTACGGACGCGATCAGCGTCGCAGGACTGTTGCGCCTTGCGGTCGAGCTCAAGTGGCAGAAAACGGAATGAGGCGCGGCAATCAGCCGCCTCGCTTTCGCTCCTGCGATCCCTTTTTGATGGTCTTGTACAACTGACCCAGTGAGCGATCACGCGCGCGGCGCTCCGCGATGCTGGCACTGTGCCGGAAATTCTCGGCTAGCAGCTTCTTCAGCCGTCTGAGGCGATCCGCGTCGATGCGGCCGTCATCGATGGCTGCGCGCACGGCGCAGCCCGGCTCCGTCTCGTGCGTACAATCGCTGAATCGGCAGGCCGCGGCGAGCTCGGTAATCTCCGCAAACACATCGTTAAGCGCATCCTCGACATCGAGCAACTGCAACTCGCGCATGCCGGGCGTATCGAGCAACCAGCCGCCGTCACCCAATCGGTGCATCGAACGGTTGGTAGTCGTGTGACGTCCCCTGCTGTCCGATGCGCGAACTTCGGCGGTCGCCTGACTTGTCTTTGCCAGTGTGTTCACCAGTGTCGACTTGCCGACACCCGAAGAACCCACCAGTGCGACCGTCTGCCCGGTGTGGCACCAGGCGCGTAACGCTGCGACCGAATCCGTATCGCGGGCATCGATGGTTTCGACCAGCGCACCGAGATCGCTGGCCTGGGCTGCCAGGCTCTGCACATCGTCGTGCAGGTCCGCCTTGCTGATGACGATCACCGGCGTTGCCGACCCTTCATGCGCCAGCGCCAGGTAGCGTTCGAGCCGTGCAATGTTGAAATCGTGGTCGGCCGAGGTGAGGATGAACAGCGTGTCGACGTTCGCTGCAATCAACTGAACCTGACGCCCGCTTCCGGCTGCCTTGCGGCGGAATACGCCGAATCGTTCCAGCAACCTTTCCGGTACGCCGCGCTCCAGGCTACGCAATAGCCAGTCACCGACCGTGACCAGCAGCTCACCGTCACTGACGAAGCTGCGTGGCAACGGCACTGCACCCACGCCATCCGCGCCGGCGATGTGCAGCACGCTTCGTTCGACGCCGAGCACGCGCGCCGGCAGGCCCGTATCGAGCTCGTCGACGCCGAGCTGCGCCTGGAAATGCTGCCGCCAGCCGAGTTCTGCGAGGGTGATGCCGGTTTCCGTGTTCATGGTTCGCGCTCCGCCGGCAGTATAGAGGCTTTGCTGCGCTAATAGATCATCTCGGCCGTCACCACGTAACGCATTGGACTGCCGGCACGCACCGCGTTGAAAGGATAGCAGGTGACGAGACTCAGCAAGGCTTCCTCGGTATCGAGCACGATGCTGCCACGCCTCGAATCGACGACATCCAGGTTGCTGATACGGTAGAGATGCCGCTTGCCGTCCGGCATCTCGAACAGCAGGGACTCGCCCACGTTCAGGATCTGCAGAAACTGGAAGTGCGTGTCGCGGTGGCCGGCGATGACACTGTTTCCCTGTTCGCCCGGCAGCACGCTGGCACTCAGGTGTCCCGGTCCGAAAGCGAGGGTGCGTCCCGATTCGCCGGCCAGGACGATCAATTCGATGTCTCCTCCTTTCGCCGACAGCTTGGCGACGGGCCAGGTGTCGGCCCAGGGCCATGGGCGTGCCTGCTGATCCCCGTCCCTCGCACGGCGCCAGGCCTGCTGCATCAACTCCTGGGCGACCCAGGCCTTGGCCGGTATGTAGGCGCCATGACCGAGCTGCCAGAATCCGAGACAGAGCAGGCAGGACACGAGGATTACCTCCGCGCGACGCTTACGAATGAATTCCGCAGACACGGCTGCGCCTCCTCATTGCAACGAGCAGGAGCGCCAGCAGGAGACAGGCCACGCCACTCAAGCGCAACAACTCCGCATCGGTTGCCGTTGCCGGGAATCCGAATATGGCGTTCATGCTCTGGCCATACGGCAGAAGATTCGGTACCGCCACGCTGTCGAGGCCGGCCGCCTGCGGCCGCACCGGGGTCTTGTCGATTGCGACGAGGCTCGTGAACTTGCTCACCAGGTGATGCTGCAGCGCAGTCTCGATGACGGCCTGCCGTATGCTGTCCGGGTCGGCAGCGCGCTGTGCTTTGTCGAGCAGCGCTTCGATGCGCGCGCGTGCCCAGATCGCCGCTATGCCGGGGCTCTCGCCCGCAAGTCGGTCCCTCATTTCATCGAGGTCGATCGTGCGGCGCCAGCTGCCTGAGGCCGAATTGCCGCTTACGGTTACCTGGCTGTTTGCACGCGGCTCGCCACTGAATCGCGCTTTCACGACGATGGGTTCGCCCAGGTAGAGGTCCGCGACCGTTCCAGGATAGGCGTCCACCGTGACCCCGGACGGCCACTCGATCCGGATGTCGGTCAGCTGGGGACTTTCCAGTTTGCGAAACAGGCGCCCCATCTTCTCATCGATTTCATGCACCGCGCTGACGTAGGTATAGGTTCCACGGCCCGCTTCGGCGGCCTTGCGCATGAACCAGCCGTTCGGCGCCGACCCGATACCGACCGTGAACAGGCGCGCACTGCCGAGCCCCGCCTCGATCACCGCGAACAGTTCATCCTCGTTGCCGACGCTCCCGTCGGTAATGAAAATGACCTGCCTGAGATGCGTCTCCGGCGCCGGCGAGTGCAACGCCAGCTCCAGGGCCGGCCGCATTTCCGTTCCGCCGTCGGCGCTCAGGTTCTGCACATAGGACCTGGCGCGTGCGATGTTCCCCAGTGTCGCCGGGACACTCACGTGGAACAATGCATGGGTCACCGAATTGAACTGGATGACGTTGAATCGGTCTTCCGGCCGCAGTCCGCCGAGTGCAAGTTCCAGTGCTTTCCTGGCCTGCTCCATCGATGTGCCGTGCATGGACCCGGACGTATCGATGACAAAAATCGTCTCGCGCGCGACTCCCGGCATCGCGATCGTCGCGTCGTTCGGCGGGATCATCATGAGCAGCAGGTGCGGCTGCCCGCCGAAGTCCTCGGTGAACAGCGTCGCGCGGGGCATGCTGTCCGGCACCGGACGCCATACGAGTTCGAAATCGTGATCCATGGGCGTGTCGGCGTCCGCGAGTGCTACCTGGTACCGGCTCGCCTTGTCTCCGCCCTTTGACTCACTGACCCTGATCGGGTGATAACGGCTTGCAACGATCTCCAGCGGCATGCCGGCGTTCAGGTCCACGGTCACTTCAAGCCGGTGCGAATCCGACCGGGTCACCACGGGCGGAGTTACCCGCGATGCATCGTCGACCCGGGTCGTGTCGGGGGACCAGCCTGACCCCTTGCGTTCCGTCAGCGGAGCACCGGGTATGTAGCGCGGCGTCAGGGTGACCGGAAATCGCAAACTGAACGTTCCCTCCTCGTACCTCAGGGTTTCGAGATACTCGATCTCGACGGTTACGGCTTCGCCGGGAGCGATGTTGGCGACCGAAGTGGTAAACAGGTTCGGGCGTTCCTGCTCCACGAGGCTTGCTTTCCTGCCTTCCTGTTTGGCCTGCTTATACTCTTTCTTTGCCTGTTCCTTTTCCCTGATCTCGCCCTCGATGAACCGCTCCCCGATATGCATGCGCAAGCGATCGACGGCCGCGGTGTCGGGCAACGGAAATACATAAACTCCTTCCACCCACTCGCTGCCGTCATTGCGAAACGATTGTTTGACCGAAACACGCGCGACAAGCCCACTCACTTTGATTGACGCATTCGTGTTCATGCGTGTCGCAACCTGGTATCCGTTCTGCATTTTCAACAGCAGGCTGCCGCTTTGCATTTGCGACGGCGTGACCTGATCCTGAACTTCCTGCTGCGCCGCAAGTGGCCGACAGAAAACCAGCAGCAGCGCAACGGCAGCACAGTGCCAGCGTTGCCTGCGCTGAAAGAACCTCGCGATGGCCTGGCTGTCTGCGCGCGGCGCTGCCGGATGCCAGTGCTTCATGGCGCTACCATCTGATCGAAGCTGCCACCCTTGCCCGCTGCCGGCGCGATATCCGATCCGCTTGATCATGAGACCCTCCCTTTGCCGATGAGCCTCATTCAAACAGGGCAAAAGTCCGGCGGAAGGGCCGGTCCGTGGCAATGCAGCGGCATAATGTGGCAAATTGTGGCTCTCACCCGGCAGCGTCGGAGCAAACCTTGGGCAAGCGCATCGCAATCGTCGAGGACGAAGCCGCCCTGCGTGAAAACTATGCGGCTGCGTTTCGCCGCGAGGGATATGCAGTGGAACTTTTCGCCGCGCGCGGGCCGGCACTGGACAGTTTCTCGGCAAGGCTGCCGGATCTCGTCGTTATCGACATTAACCTGAAGGACGACGTCGAAGGAGGCTTCGAACTCTGCCGCGACTTGCGCAGCCGCTCGAAGGACCTGCCGATCATCTTTCTGACGGCGAGGGACAGCGAGTTCGATGCCGTATCCGGCCTGCGGCTCGGTGCCGATGATTACCTGACCAAGGACATCAGCATGCCGCACCTCATGGCGCGCGTCGCTGCATTGTTCCGTCGCATCGAGGCGCTGCAACAACCCCTCGCCGAGGGCAAGCTGGTTAATCGCGGCGATCTGGAGATCGACGCGGACAGGATGACCATACGCTGGAAGGACCTGCCCGTAGGCCTGACCCTCACCGAGTTCTGGATGGTACATGCATTGGCGCGATACCCGGGCCACGTCAAGAACCGTCAGCAACTCATGGACGCGGCACAGGCCGTGCTCGACGACAACACGATCACTTCGCACATCAAACGCATTCGTCGCAAATTCATTGCCGTCGATCCGGATTTCGATGCAATCGAAACGGTGTATGGCATGGGCTATCGCTGGCTTGTCGACTGACTCCAGAGTATTCGCATGACGCTGCGCAGGCAGTTGCTGCTCGTCAGTCTTCTGACGCTGATCCTGCCTTGGGCGGGTTGCCAGTTCATACGCGAAACCGAATCCGCGTTGCGCGAGGGACAGCAGAACATGCTGGCCGGCACCGCGCAGGCGATCGCGGATTCGCTGTCGCAGTTTCCGCAGGAGTTCGCTCGGTCGCAGGCCGATACGCCGTACGGCGAGAACCAGGTCTATGGTCATCCATTGCTGACCGAACCCCTGGTCGACGGTTACGTCGATGACTGGTCGCTGCAGCCCGATGCGCTGCGCGAACTTCGTGGCACCGACGGGTCCATCGCCTATGCCGTCGGTGTTCGCGGGCAGAACCTGTTTCTCTACGTCGATGCCCGCGACGATGATGTCACCTACCACCGGCCCGCGAGCGATACGCCCGTGCATGCGGACCAGGTCATCGTGCAAAGCTATGGTACATCCGGCGGGCTCGTGGAGTACCTCTTTCGCACGGAAGCGCCGGGTTTGCTCGCTGCTCTGCGGCGAAGCAACGGCCAGGTATCCGAAGAGACGCGCATTGCCGCGCACTGGCAGGACACGGTCAGTGGTTATCAGCTGGAAGCGAGGATACCCCGTAGCCTGCTCGGCGATCGACTGGGCGTCATCGTCATCAACACCGCCGACGGGATGAGTCCGGGTATTCGTAGCGCCACTTTCGCCACACCGCTACCCGGCCGCTTCGTCACACCTTCCCTGGTCCTTGCCAGTTTCGTGGAAGCCTACGTTCAGCCCGGACTTCGGCTCATCGTTACCGATGCCACCGGATGGCGGCTGGCGCAGGCCGGGACAACAACTCAACGACGCGGCGGTGACCAGGAGACCGGTGGCGGCTCGCGCCTGCTTCGACTGGCATACAACCTGATTCTCGAGCCCGGCGATTCCGCCGCACTGGCCGAGCCCGACTCGTCCGGACGCGAGCAGCAGATTTATATCAACGATGCATTGCATGGCCGCGCGGCCAGCAGCTGGTTCCGTGCGCCGGATACCGGGCGCGGCGTAATTGCGGTCGCGCAACCCGTCTGGTCGGGTACTGTGCAAACAGGCGTCGTCGTCCTGCAGCAGGGCACGGATGCCATTCTGAGCCTGACCAATCGCGCGCTGACGCGCCTGATGAACTTCACGCTCATTGCAACCCTCGCTGTCGCCGCAGCGCTGCTTGGCTACTCGAGCTGGCTGTCCGGTCGAATTCGTCGCCTGAGCAGCGCGACGGAAAAAGCGATCGATGGAGACCGCATACGAAGCGGATTGCCGAGCCTCGATGCCAGCGATGAGATCGGCGACCTGTCGCGAAGCTTCTCCAGCGTGTTGCGGCAACTCGGTGAATACAATGAGTACCTGCGAAAGCTGGCCTCACGGCTGTCGCACGAATTGCGTACGCCCCTGACGATCGTCACCTCGTCGCTCGAGAACCTGGAGCATGAAGACCTCAATGCCGAATCGGCAAAGTACACTGCCCGGGCCAGGGACGGCGCGCTCCGTCTGAAGAAGATCCTGAACGCCATGAGCGAAGCCAGCCGGGTCGAAGAATTGATGCAGAACCCCGAACCGGTCGATTTCGATTTGCGCGAGCTCGTACACGCGACGGTGGCCGCATACAACGGAGCCTGGCCGGAACGGCGGTTCGTGCTGCAGTCGGACTCAACTCCGCTGCATTTCCGGGGCTCGCCGGAACTCATCATCCAGATGCTGGACAAGCTTGCGGATAACGCCGTCGATTTCAGCAAGAGCGGCGACGCGATTACCATCGGGCTCGCGAAATCCGATGCGACA
>DATICC010000325.1:0-2354 GCA_035457045.1 Woeseiaceae bacterium
CGGGCCGGCGCCAACTACATCAGCTTTCATCCGGAAGCGAGTGCCCATGTACACCGTACGATCGGGCTCATTCGCCAGCACGGCTGCAAGGCCGGGCTGGTATTCAATCCCGCGACGCCGCTGAACTGGCTCGAGCATGTACTCGATGAACTCGACCTGGTCCTCATCATGTCGGTCAACCCGGGATTCGGCGGACAGTCTTTTATCGAGTCTTCGCTCGATAAAGTTCGCAAGGCCAGAAGCATGATCGATGAGCGCGGACTGGACGTGAGACTCGAGGTCGACGGCGGAGTCAAGGTCGACAACATCGGCAGGATTGCGGCTGCAGGCGCGGACATCCTGGTCGCGGGCTCCGCCATTTTCGGCAGCAGCGACTACGCGAAAACCATCACCAGCATGCGCAAGGCGATCGAGACGGCCATTCGGGCTTAGGGAAAACGGGCGAGGTGTGCGCGAGGAGCGCGCGGGAAGTGCGAGTGTGCGGGGAGGCCGGTAGCTAAAGCGCGGCCTGCCCTACAGCTTGCGCACCGGGCGTGCGCCGTAAACGACTATGGTTTTACCGCTGGCGGAAACCAGCCCCTGGTCCTCCAGCACTTTCAGCACCCTGCCTGCCATTTCCCGTGAACAACCGACGAGACGGCTGAGTTCCTGGCGGCTGACCTTGATCTGCATCCCGTCAGGGTGTGTCATCGCATCCGGTTCGTTGCAAAGGTCCATGATGGCATGGGCAACCCTGCCGGTGACGTCTACGAAAGCGAGATCACCCAGCTTGCGGTTGGTACGGTCAAGGCGCGTCGCCAGCTGCGTCGCGAGCTCGAAAACCAGTCCTGGGCTTTCACTGGCGATCTGGCGGAACCGCGGGTAGGTCATTTCTGCTATTTCACATTCGCTTCGGGTTCGCACCCAGGCACTGCGAGTCGGCTGTTCGTAGAAGAGGCCCATCTCGCCGAAGAACTGACCTTTGTTCAGGTACGCGAGGACCATTTCGTTGCCATCCTCGTCTTCGATCATGACCTCGACGGAACCGTCGACGATGTAATACAGCACATCCGGCAGGTCGCCTGCGTGGATCATGACGGTTTTGGACGGAACGGTTCGAACCCTGCAATAACTAAGAAACCGGTTGATCGCCGGTACATCACTCAAGGTCTTTGCTGTGGTCTGCATTTAATGGATCCTCGACGCTGCCGCGCCCATTCTTTTAATACACTCGGCCCTTAAGAGCAAGCTAAGTGCGTAATACTTATTGAGAAACCGTGCAAATCGATTCCACTGCCAATTGCCCGTGACTATCATCAGGATCAAATCCAGTAGGCAGTCCGAGTCATTATCCTCGCGCTGAGTCGCATGAGGTCGCGAACCGCGCGCGGCAACGCTTCCGCTCCTGCCCGTTCCGCGTTGGCACCATGATGTTCTTCCTCTTCACGCATTTGCCTGACGATAGCGCGACTGCGAGCGTCCTGCCGCGGCAGCGTATCGAGGTGACCGGCCAGGTGCTCGCTGACCTGCTTTTCGGTTTCCGCAATGAAGCCGAGCGACCAGCGGTCACCGAGCACTCCACTGGCTGCGCCTATCGCGAAGGCACCCGCATACCATAGCGGGCTGAGCCAGCTCGGCCTGCTGCCGAGTTCCGTGAGCCGCTCCCTGCACCAGTCCAGGTGATCGAGCTCCTCGTCGGCCGCGGCGTTCATCTGCTGTTCAATGTCCTTGTTGCGCGCGACCGCGGCATGGCCCTGGTACAGGCCCTGCGCGGCAATTTCGCCGGCATGATTGACACGCATAAGCCCGGCCGAGTGCGCAACCTCGCGGCGGCTCAGCGGATTCTCCTTGACGCCCGCAGCCGGGCTCGGCCTGGCCGCGGCGACATCGCCAGCTGCCAGCGTCCGCAGTGCGCTGTCTATGCCGCCGATGAGGCGATCGACCGGTGAGAGATGTCGTTCGGGCATCGGCGCCAGTATAGCGCCGTTCCGAATCGACGGGTGGCCGAACCCTTACCGCGCGGTCCGGATTCGGCAAAGCCGGATTCTGCGGTTATACTGCGCGCCCCTTTGTACCGGCGCAGGCGCATAGCGTCATCGCTGATGCCGGCAGCGTCTTGAAGAAGTTGATTTGCTGAATTTCCAGTATGGATTTGATCGGGAGAGAACTGATGTTCGCGCGCGCGGTTTGTATGATTCTCGTGCTTGGCCTGGTTAAGGTGTCGGCGGCCCAGACGGCGGATACCGGGGAGACCGATCCGTGGTTCGGCCACGTGAAATTCGGCTACCTGGCGACCAGCGGCAATACCGAGAACTCCAATCTCAACTCGAGCTTCCAGGTTGGCTATACCGCTGGCAAGTGGGTGCACGCTTTGG
>DATICC010000326.1:0-2632 GCA_035457045.1 Woeseiaceae bacterium
GGTCCGCGGCGGCGGCCACAACGTTGCCGGACGGGCGCTCTGCGACGGCGGCATGGTCGTCGACCTGTCTGCGATGCGCGGCGTGCTCGTCGACCCCGGGACCTGGATCGTTCGCGTGCAGGGCGGCGCGACGCTCGGAGACGTCGACCGCGAAACGCATCTGCATGGGCTGGCGGTGCCGTTGGGCGTGGTGTCCAAGACCGGCGTTGCCGGGCTGACGCTCGGCGGCGGCGTGGGGTGGCTGGTGCGCAGGCACGGGCTGAGCTGCGACAATGTTGCCTCGTTCGAGCTGGTGACGGCCGATGGCCGCCTGCTGACGGCCAGCGCGGAAGAGCACCCCGACCTGTTCTGGGCGTTGCGCGGCGGCGGCGGCAACTTCGGTGTCGTGACGTCGTTCGAGTTCCGTCTCCACTCCGTCGGGCCCACCGTTCTCGCCGGACCCATACTCTGGGACGCGAGCGATGCCGGCGAAGTCCTCCGTTTCTACCGTGACTTCATCCGCGACCTTCCCGACGAACTCGGCACCGTTGTGCGCTTTGGCACCGTGCCGCCGCTGCCCGTAATTCCCCGGCACCTGCACTGGCGGCCGGTGATCCTGGTGGGTTGCTGTTATGCCGGGCCGGTCAAAGATGGCGAGGCAGTGCTCGCCCCGCTGCGAGCCGCCCGGCGCCCGGTCCTCGACCTGGTAGGGCCCGTCCTGTACTCGCAGTTCCAGGGTGCGCTCGACTCGACCGTCCCGCACGGTTGGCACTATTACTGGAAATCCACCCACCTGCCGGAGCTGCGCGACGATCTCATCGATGTAATCGCCGGGCACGCGTTTTCCTGTTCGTCACCACGATCGTACGTGGCGATGTTCCATCTCAAGGGGGCTGTAAGCCGCGTGCAAGAGGGCGCCACGGCGTTCGGCAACCGGCACGCATCGCACGCGATCACCCTGGATGCCGTGTGGCAGCCCGGCGAGGACTTCGGCGAGCGGGAGACGGCCTGGGCGAGGCGATTCTTCGACGCGCTCGGCGGCTACCGCGACGGCGTGTACGTCAATTTCCTCGGCGGTGACGAAGACCCCGGTCGGGTGCGCGAGGCCTACGGGGATACCGTCTACGACCGGCTGGTCGACGTGAAGACCGCGTACGACCCGGATAATGTTTTCCACCACAACCAGAACATTCGTCCGCGGATGCGCCCTATAATTCAGGGACAGTGACCCGAATCGTTCGAAAAAAGGTGCCGGGTTTATATATCCCCCAGGGCTTCGTCATTGCGAGCGCAGCGAAGCAATCTCGATGACATAAAGATTGCTTCGTCGGCCTGCGGCCTCCTCGCAATGACGAAGCCCTGGGGGATATATAAACCCGGCACCTTTTCCGAAAGGCAGGCGCAATTCATGCTGCAAAAACGGCAAGCGTTTTTGTTGATTCTCCTGGGAGGGATGATCGCCGGCGCATTGGACATCGCCTTCGCCTGCACATTTTGGGCGCTGAAAGCCAACGTGCCGGTCGAGCGCATACTTCAGTCGGTCGCCGCCGGCCTGCTGGGTCGTGAAAGTTTCGAGGGCGGATCTGCAACCGCGAGCCTCGGGCTCCTCGTTCATTTCCTGATGACAGGCGCAATGGCGGCTGCCTATTACATCGCTGCCAGGAACAAGCCGCTGTTGTGGCAACGACCGGTATTGTGCGGCGGCCTGTATGGCGTGCTTCTTTACGCCATCATGAATTTCGTCGTGGTGCCTTTGTCAGCGGCCGCACCCAGCCCAAAAGATGCACTCTGGATTTCACTGAGTGTCGTTGCGCACGTGGTGCTGGTAGGTATACCGATTGCGCTGGCGTCCCGATACGCAATGATTCGGGCGCGATAATCAGGGTCACTGTCCCCAAATTGTCCCCGGATTATTGGCATCGTACTGCAGCCGGCCGCGCATCCAGGTCGACTGTATTCCGAGATCCTCGTCGGCAACCAGCAGGTCGGCGTGCTTGCCGACTTCGATACTCCCGGTAACGGACTCGAGCCCAAGGAACGTCGCCGGATTACGACTCGCCATGCTCACCGCTTCCGGCAATCCGATCCTGGCAAGACGCATCATGTTGCGCACGGCGCTCGCCATGTCCAGGGCCGTGCCGGCCAGGGTACCGTGCTGGTCGCGGCAGACACCGTCCACGACCTCGATGGCCTTGTCGAGCAAACGGAATCTCGTCACTGAGGAACCCACGGGCGGCATTGCATCGCTCACGAGCATGATTCGCCCAGGACCTTTGCAGCGATAGGCGATACGCAATGAGACCGGGCTGACGTGATGGCCATCGGCGATTACGCCGCACCAGCTGTCGCGGTCATCCAGCGCGGCACCCACCACCCCGGGTTCGCGCGCACCGAGTTGCGACATCGCATTGTACAAATGGGTGAACCCGGACAATCCCTGCTCCAGTGCAGCGATCGTGTCTTCGTAACTCGCATCACTGTGGCCGGCGCACACGATAAATCCCATTTCGACCAGCTTCCGGATGAAGCCTGGTTCCACCGCTTCGGGCGCCAGTGTGAGCACGGTCTTGCCGTTCCGCACAGGCCGAAGGCCGGACATGGCCCTCGCCGTCAGCTGCCGCAACTTTTTCCTGTCGTGTACGCCGCGTCGCTG
>DATICC010000327.1:0-2345 GCA_035457045.1 Woeseiaceae bacterium
CGCTCGTAGCGGCGCAGGGACGGCAGGTCGCCCGGGTGCAAACCGCGCAGCAGCGCGTCCTCAATCGTGTCTGCGAGAACCTCGGCATCCGCAAGCCCCAGGTTCGCACCCTGCCCGGCCAGCGGGTGGACGCTATGCGCCGCATCACCCACCAGTACGAGACCCGGCAGCGCATACTTCTCCGCGTATTGCGAGCGCAACGGGAACGAGCCGCGCGGGCCGCAGGGACTCAGCTTGCCCAGAACGAAATCACTGGCCTGGCCAAGCATGTCTCCGAGTTCGTCGTGATCTGCTTCAAGAGCCTGGCCCGCAAGCTCGGCGCTGGTGGACCAGACCACCGATACGCGGCCATCGGCGAGCGGCAGCAGTGCGATCGGCCCGTTAGGAAGAAACCTCTGCCAGGCCGTGTCGCGATGCGGGTGCTCCGGCCGCAGGTGCGTGACGAATGCAGATTGCGCGTACTGCCAGGCATGCAACGGAATCTGTGCAGCGCTGCGAATGAAGGAATTGCTTCCGTCGGCTGCGATCAGCAACTCCGGTCGCAGCGGCGCAGCGGTCGCGGTCGCCAGCAGGAACCGGTCCCCGGAGGCCAGTACCCTGTCGATTTTTGCGCCGAACTGTACCTGCAGGCCGGAAGCCGCGAGCCGGCGCAACAGGCGATCCTGGATCAGGACGTTTTCGACGATATGGCCAAGCTCGGGCAACGCGAAATCGGCCGCATCGAAGCGCAGGGTCTCCGGCCCGTCGGCGTTGCCGTCGGCATCCCAGACTCGCATGGCCGTGAAGGGGCAGGCCCGCATCGTGCGGATTTCCTGCCAGACCCGGGCGCGGTCGAGGATTTCCGCGGAGCCCGGCGAGATTGCCGATACGCGCAGATCAACCTCGTCGGACCCGACGAAGCTCGGTGGCTTCCCGGAGTCAAGGACGGTAAGCCGCAATTTTCCGGCAGAGCGGCCCTCGGCGAGCAGCGCTGCGAGGGTCAGCCCGACCATGCCGGCGCCAACGATTACGATATCGAAGGGGTCTTTCATCGCTGGCCCTTTCGCTGCTCCCTCACCTCAGTGGCACGCCGCGCGACAGCCGTGGCAGACGCCCCGCAAGACCCATGGTGTGCCGCGCGAACAATGAGCGCACGCCGGGAATCAGGTCGAAGCCCAGCATCCCGGCGTTGCGCATGAATTTCAGCGGCCCGCGCTGATCACCGAACAAGCGCACAAGTCCGTCGGTGAATTGAACCACTTTGCTGTGGTCCGGGTGGCGCCAGCTGGCATAGGACTCGAGTACTTGCGGCGATCCGGGATCCAGGCCAGGGGCTGCGGCATTGTTCATTGCGTCGAGGAGGCAATCGCAGAGAGCCGCAACATCGCGCAGTCCGAGATTGAATCCCTGTGCCGCAACGGGATGCAAACCATGCGCGGCGTTGCCAACCAGCACACCCCGCCTCGCCGTCAGGCTGTTGGCGCGAGTCAGCGCCAGCGGATAGGCCGCCCGTCGGCCCACCTTCGAGAAGCTGCCCAGGCGAAAGCCGAATGCCTGTTGCAAGGCTTCGGTAAACGACGGGTCACTCAGCTCCATGACGGAGCTGGCGCGATCCGTGGGCAGAATCCAGATGAATGCGGCACGGTTGTCGGCAATCGGCAGCAAGGCGATCGGCCCGGTGTCGGTGAATCGCTCGAAGGCACGATTCGCCGGCCGGATCTCGGGCAACAGGTTGCCGGTAATCGCCTGCTGGCCGTAGTCCCTGCTGCTCGCGCCGATACCGAGCATTTCGCGCACCGTGGATCTCGCGCCATCGGCGGCCACCAGCAAACGGCTTGCGAGACGGTCGGATTCCTGCCCGGCTTCGAGGCGCACCGTCACCGTATCGTCCGACTGACTCACCGCGGTGATTTTCGCAGGGCAGTACAGGCGTACGTTCTTCAGCTTCGAAAGCGCATCCTTCAGTACTTCGCCAAGTACGCGGTTGATAACGACGTAGCCGAGCGCTTCGACGCCCTGCTCGGCTGCATCGATATGGGAAAAACCGAAGCGGCCCTTTTCGGACACGTGAATGCTCTGGATGGAGGTCGCACCGGCGACGATATCCGGCCAGAGCCCCATGGCTTCGAACATACGCTGGCTGCTGCGCGAGAGCGCCGTCGACCGTTCATCGAAACTGGGCTGTTCGGCTTCGTTGGGTGGCACCGGCTCGATTACCGCAACGCGGAGGCCGAGCGGCCCGAGCGCAACGGCCAGGCTGGTGCCGATCATGCCGCCACCGGCGACGATGATGTCGTAGTCGGGCCCTGCGGTAATTGCCGGCGGGACCATCTGGTCTTACCGGGCCATCAGCTTTTCGATCGCGT
>DATICC010000328.1:0-5889 GCA_035457045.1 Woeseiaceae bacterium
CGCCGACCGCCTGATGTACACGGGCTTCCGGTTTGCCACGATTGCGGGCATTTCCATCGGCGTCAACGACATGGTCGTGCCCGAATCCAAGGAATCGATCCTTGCCGTGGCCGAATCGGAAGTCAAAGAGATACAGGACCAGTTTGCATCCGGCCTGGTAACCGACGGCGAGCGCTACAACAAGGTTGTCGATATCTGGTCACGTACCAACGACCAGGTCGCCAAGGCCATGATGGACAAGCTCGGCACGGAGATGGTCAAGGACTCGACGGGCAAGCAGGTAGCGCAGGAATCCTTCAACTCCATTTACATGATGGCGGACTCCGGCGCCCGCGGTTCTGCAGCGCAGATCCGGCAGCTCGCCGGTATGCGAGGCCTGATGGCCAAGCCGGACGGCTCGATCATCGAAACGCCGATTACCGCCAACTTCCGAGAAGGCCTGGACGTCTTGCAGTACTTCATCTCGACCCACGGCGCCCGCAAGGGCCTCGCGGACACCGCGCTGAAGACCGCAAACTCCGGCTACCTGACGCGCAGGCTGGTCGACGTTGCCCAGGACCTGGTCGTTACCGAGACGGACTGCCAGACACGCAACGGCATCTCGATGTCACCGCTGGTCGAAGGCGGCGATGTCGTCGAGCCGCTGCGCGAACGCGTGCTCGGTCGGGTACTGGCCGAACCGGTAATGATACCGGGCACCGACAAGGTCGCATTCGACGCCGGCGCGATGCTGGACGAGGCCAGCGTGGCACGGCTCGAGGAACTGTCGATCGATAATGTTCTGGTCCGTTCGCCGATCACCTGCGAAGTGCGCTACGGCGTCTGCGCCCAGTGTTACGGACGTGACCTGGCGCGTGGCCATCGCATCAACATCGGCGAGGCGGTCGGCGTTATCGCCGCGCAGTCCATCGGTGAGCCTGGCACGCAGCTGACGATGCGCACCTTCCACATCGGTGGTGCGGCATCGCGATCGGCAGCTGTCAGCAGCATCGAGATCAAGAACAACGGTGTCGTCAAGCTGAACAACATCAAGACGGTGGAGCACCGCAAGGGTTACCTGGTCGCAGTGTCACGCTCCGGTGAAATTTCGGTCATCAACGAGCATGGCCGCGAGCGCGAACGTTACAAGGTGCCCTACGGCGCAACCATCAACTGCAAGGACGGCGACGCGGTGACGCTCGGTCAGGTCGTTGCAAGCTGGGATCCGCACACGCACCCGGTCGTCACCGAAGTGGGAGGCAACCTGCAGTTCGAGGACTTCATCGACGGTGTCACGGTAACGGAACAGGTCGACGAGTTCACCGGGCTGACCAGCATTGTCATTCTCGACCCGAAACAGCGCGGCGGCTCAGGCAAGGATCTGCGCCCCGTGGCCCGGCTGGTCGATGACAAGGGTAAGGACGTTTGCTTCGCGAAGACGGACCTGCCGGCAGTGTATGTACTGCCGCCCGGCGCCATCATCTCGATGAACGACGGGGCCAAGGTATCGGTCGGCGACATCATCGCGCGCATTCCGCAGGAATCGTCGAAGACGCGCGATATCACCGGTGGTCTGCCGCGCGTGGCCGACCTGTTCGAGGCGCGCAAGCCGAAGGAACAGGCCATCATGGCCGAGTTCACCGGCACGGTCAGCTTCGGCAAGGAGACCAAGGGCAAACAGCGGCTGGTCATTACAGACGAGCAGAGTGAACGTCACGAGGAACTGATTCCGAAATGGCGGCACCTAAACGTGTTCGAAGGCGAGCAGGTGGTGCGCGGTGAAGTGATAGCCGACGGCGAGCCCAACCCGCATGACATTCTGCGATTGC
Organism: Woeseiaceae bacterium; assembly: GCA_035457045.1. Lineage (GTDB taxonomy): Bacteria > Pseudomonadota > Gammaproteobacteria > Steroidobacterales > Woeseiaceae > JAKEGN01. The sequence goes on from DATICC010000328.1 coordinate 1,809, forward strand.
AGGGTGTCGAGTCGCTCGCGGATTACCTGGTACGGGAAATCCAGGACGTGTACCGGCTGCAGGGCGTAAAGATCAACGACAAGCACATCGAAGTGATCATCCGGCAGATGCTGCGCAAGGTGTATATCACGGATCCAGGCGACAGCAATTTCCTCCGCGGCGAACAGATCGACCGGTCGCGCGGGCTGGAGATCAGCGAGCAACTGCAGGCCCAGGGGAAGAGCCCGATTGTCATGGAGCCGATCCTGCTGGGCATTACCAAAGCCTCGCTGGCGACGGAATCGTTCATTTCCGCGGCGTCCTTCCAGGAGACCACGCGAGTCCTTACCGAGGCCGCCGTTCGCGGCCTGCGGGATGACCTGCGCGGCCTGAAGGAAAATGTCATCGTCGGGCGGCTGATACCGGCCGGAACCGGCTTTGCACACCATGCGGAACGGCGCCGAACACGCGAACAGGACCTGGCAGACCAGTTACGGGAGCTGGAGTCGCGGACGGTGGCGGCCGAGGCGGAAGCACTCGAGGAAACCAGGGCCGAAACGTTGAGCGAGGAAGCCCCGGCGCCTTCGGCCTAGCGGTTTGGTCCAGCGGGGCCGCGGGCGGCCGCGGCCCTGCCGGTGCTTGGCTTGACACCCCTGACCGGGCGTCAATACAATGCCCGCCCTTAACCCCGGGGCCCGCCAACGGCGGGCCCTGTATTTTGGCGACGAAACGACAGATTTTTTCTTACGTTTCAAAAGATTAGATCGGTCGCCATATCACCCTGAGGCTGAATCGCGGAGATTCGGCCGCGGGGTGCGCGCGCGTTTTACGGCGCACACCGATAGCAAGTAACCGCACGCTGACATTGGCATTTTCGACTTATCCAACGAGAGAACCAAGGCCTATGGCCACGATGAACCAGTTAGTACGAAAGCCGCGAGTGATTAAAACGGCGAAAAGCACCGTACCCGCTCTCGAGCGGAGTCCGCAGAAACGCGGCGTGTGCACGCGCGTCTATACGACGACGCCGAAGAAGCCGAACTCGGCAATGCGCAAGGTCGCGCGTGTGCGCCTGACCAACGGCTTCGAGGTCACGAGCTATATCGGTGGCGAGGGCCACAACCTGCAGGAGCACTCGGTCGTGCTGATTCGCGGCGGTCGTGTAAAGGACCTGCCGGGTGTGCGTTACCACACCATTCGCGGCACGCTCGATTGCGCCGGGGTCAACGACCGGCGGCAAGGGCGCTCCAAGTATGGAGCAAAGCGCCCGAAATCCTGATGCGGATCATTTGCGGCGCAGGAAATTAAATACCTCCCGGCAGTTTGCCGGGATCACAGAGACAAACCATGTCAAGACGATCACAGGCACCGAAGCGCACCATTCTGCCGGACCCGAAATACGGGAGTGACTTGCTGGCGAAGTTCATGAACATGATCATGAACGACGGCAAGAAATCCGTTGCGGAACGCATCATTTACGGCGCGCTCGACCGCATTACCGAAAAAGAGACCAAGGTCAACGAAAAGTCTCTGGAACTGCTCGAACAGGCGCTGGAAAACGTCAAGCCGATGGTCGAGGTCAAGTCGCGCCGGGTCGGCGGTGCTACCTACCAGGTGCCTGTCGAAGTAAGACCGTCGCGTCGCCAGACCCTGGCAATGCGCTGGGTGATCGAGGCTGCGCGCAGCCGCAGCGAGAAATCCATGGCGCATCGCCTGGCACACGAGCTGATGGATGCAGCCGAGAACCGCGGTACCGCCGTGAAGAAGAAGGAAGACGTCCACCGCATGGCGGAAGCCAACAAGGCGTTCTCGCACTATCGCTGGTAGTCGAGCGACTACTCTAGTTTATTAAGGAAGAAACACGTGGCACGTACAACCCCCATTGAGCGTTATCGCAATATCGGCATCATGGCTCACATCGAGGCCGGTAAGACGACGACCACGGAACGCGTTCTGTTCTACACGGGCGTATCTCACAAGATCGGTGAGGTACACGACGGTGCTGCGATCATGGACTGGATGGAACAGGAGCAGGAGCGTGGTATCACCATCACGTCGGCTGCCACGACCTGTTTCTGGCAAGGCATGGACAAGCAGTTCGAACAGCACCGCATCAATATCATCGACACGCCGGGCCACGTTGACTTCACCATCGAAGTCGAACGCAGCCTGCGCGTGCTCGACGGCGCCGTAACGGTACTGTGTTCGGTTGGCGGCGTGGAGCCGCAGACCGAAACGGTCTGGCGCCAGGGCAACAAGTACAAGGTTCCGCGCATGATTTTCGTCAACAAGATGGACCGTGCCGGTGCCAACTTCTTTCGCGTCGTTGGCCAGGTGAAGAGCCGCCTGGGCGCCAACCCGGTGCCCGTGCAGCTGCCGATCGGCGCCGAAGAGAAATTCGAGGGCGTCATCGACCTGATCCGGATGAAAGCCGTGTATTGGGACGAAAGCAACATGGGCACGACTTTCGAGTTCCGTGACATTCCGGCGGACCTTCAGGCCGTCGCCAAAGAATGGCGGGACAAGATGATCGAAGCCGCCGCCGAGGGCGACGAAGAGCTGCTGCACAAATTCCTCGAAGGCGAGGAACTGACAAACGACGAGATTCGCCGTGGATTGCGCAAGCGCTCGCTGGCCAATGAAATCATCGTGACCCTGTGCGGATCCGCGTTCAAGAACAAGGGCGTACAGGCGATGCTGGACGGCGTCGTAGAGTACCTGCCGTCGCCGGTCGATGTGCCTGCGATCAAGGGCATCCTCGAGAACGAAAGCGAAGGAGAGCGGCATGCCTCTGACGAGGAGCCGTTTGCAGCTCTCGCGTTCAAGATCGCCACCGACCCGTTCGTCGGTAACCTGACCTTCTTCCGGGTTTATTCCGGAGTGTTGAACTCGGGCGACACGATCTACAACCCGGTCAAGAGCAAGCGCGAACGTATCGGCCGTATCCTGCAAATGCATGCCAATGATCGAAAGGAGATCAAGGAAGTGCGCGCAGGCGATATCGCGGCAGCCGTCGGGCTCAAGGACGTGACCACGGGGGACACGCTCACGGACATGAAGAACATCATCACGCTCGAGCGCATGGAGTTCCCTGAGCCGGTAATCGCGGTCGCGGTCGAACCGAAGACCAAGGCAGACCAGGAAAAGATGGGCCTCGCCCTGCAGAAGCTGGCCAAGGAAGATCCGTCATTCCGTGTCCATACGGACGAAGAGTCCGGGCAGACGATCATCTCCGGCATGGGCGAGCTGCATCTCGACATCATCGTCGATCGCATGAAACGGGAGTTCAAGGTGGAAGCCAACGTCGGCAAGCCGCGCGTGGCCTACCGTGAAACCATTCGCAGTTCGGTGCAGCAGGAAGGCAAGTTTGTACGGCAGTCCGGCGGACGCGGCCAGTACGGCCATGTGTTCCTCAAGATCGAACCGCAGGAAGCCGGTGCCGGCTACGAATTCGTAAACGGCATCGTCGGCGGCGTCGTGCCGAAGGAATACATCGGCGCGGTCGACAAGGGCGTGCGCGAACAGCTCGAGAATGGCGTCATGGCCGGATATCCCGTGGTCGATGTCAAGGTCACCTTGTACGACGGCTCGTACCACGATGTCGATTCCAGCGAAATGGCATTCAAGATTGCCGGTTCGATGGCATTCAAGGATGGTGCGCGGAAGGCGAACCCGGTATTGCTCGAACCGATCATGAAGGTCGAAGTCGTTACGCCGGAGGATTACTTTGGCGATGTCATGGGCGATCTCAATCGGCGTCGCGGCCTGCCGCAAGGCATGGACGATTCACCGGCCGGCAAGATCATCCGGGCAGAAGTGCCTTTGGCCGAGATGTTTGGCTATGCCACGGACCTGCGCTCCATGAGCCAGGGACGCGCCGTGTATTCGATGGAATTTGCGAAGTACAGCGAAGTTCCGCATAACGTCGCAGAAAGTGTAATGAAGAAAGCCAGTTAACCGTCACGAGAGATCAGGACATGTCCAAAGAGAAATTTCAAAGAACAAAGCCGCACGTAAACGTAGGCACGATAGGTCACGTGGACCACGGGAAGACGACGTTGACGGCAGCGCTGACGAAGGTGATGGCGGCGAAGTTTGGTGG
>DATICC010000329.1:0-5092 GCA_035457045.1 Woeseiaceae bacterium
GGCTATCGTGCCGGCGAAGAGCGGCGATCCGAAACTCGTCGGAAGCCCGCGGACGTTTGCGAGATCTTTCACCGCGTGCGGCATGCCATGCATCCAGCCCAGCACCTCCCCTTGTTCGAGTTCCTGGTCCGCGATGTCGGCCTGCACCAGCAGCTCGTCCGCGTCGACCCGGCTGACGATCGCGTTGTAGGTCGCGTTGTAACGATCGATGCGCGCGAGATAGGCCTGCATCACGTCGCGGCAACTGACCAGGCGCTGCCGGATCGCCGCGGACAGTTGCGAAGCGCCCATGGCGGTGATTTCGGATGGCAGATCGCTGGCCTTGAGCACAGCAAACGGCGGCATTACGAGCGCCATTCCGAGACTCGAGCCTGCACCGATGAATTCACGTCGATTCATTGCGTCACTCCAATGCGGTCGCCGGTCAAAGCACTGCGCGTACGGCGAGAAACAACAGGGACGGACCGAGCAGGCAACCGACGCCGGTATAGAAAGTCGCGGTCATCGCGCCGTAAGGCACGAGCTTCGGATCGGTGGCTGCGAGGCCGCCGGCAACACCGCTTGTCGTGCCCATCAATCCGCCGTAGATCATCGCCGAATGCGGATTGTCGAGGCCAATGCGCGAGGCAACCAGCGGCGTACCGACCATCACCAGTACGGATTTTGTCAGGCCGGCGGCAACGCTCAGCGCAATCACCCCGGATTCCGCGCCGAGCGCGGTGCCGGTCACGGGACCGACGATGTACGTCGCTGCGCCGGCCCCGATGGTGCTGACAGACACGGGATCGGTGTAACCGAAGGCCAGTGCGACGATCGCACCCACCACGAACGACAGCACGACGCCAATGACGATCGAGGCCGCCCCCACGGCGCCCGCTTTTTTCAGCTCGTCGAGATCCGCACCGAATGCCGTGGCGACGATGGCAAAATCGCGAAACATCGCACCGCCGAGCACGCCGACGCCGGCGAGCAGGCTGAAATCGGCAAGGCCTTTGCTGCCGCCGGTCAGCGCGCCGCCGACGTACGCAAGAATGAGACCGATGGTTATCGCAATGGCTGATCCGTGCAATTTTCCACGGGTGAGTTTCGCCGACAGCAGATACGACAGCCACACCAGGATGCCGACGAACACGAATGCCGTGATCAGTGCATTGCCGCGCAATACGTCTGCCAGCGTTTCAGGCATCAGCACGCCCGCCTTTGCCAAAACGCGCCAGCACCGGAATCATCAGGAACGCTGCGACCACCGCTGCCACGCCGGCGATGATGGCCATCCAGCCGCTGGACACCGCAGCAATGACATCCTGGCTCGCCGCCATCGCGACCACGATCGGTATGTACATGGCGTTCCAGAAATTGACGCCACTTTCCGTGATCGGGCTCAGTTTGTAGCGCTGATGCGTGAGATTCGACAGCAGGATCAGCAACAACATGGCAATGCCGACACCGCCGACATTGGCCTTGACGCCGATCAGGTCGCCGAGCAGGTCTCCGGCGAACACGCCGGCCAGCATGCAAAAGGACAGGAGCGCGACGCCGTAGATCACCATTTATTGTTCTCCCTGGTCTTGGTCACCTGGCAGTGCCGAATTATGATGCCGGGAAAGACGGACAAATGCGATGCCGGCGCAGGACAACAACCTCTTCTCCCACTTCAAAGCGCAGTTCGTCGCGAACGGCGAGCAGGAATTGCTTGCGACTGCGCTTGGCCGTTCCTGGCGCTACGTGGACATCGACCGGCTGTCCGCGCAGATGGCGTCATTCCTGGCGTCGATCGGTATCCGGCCCGGCGAACGGGTGTCAGTGCAAGTCAAAAAATCGCCCGAGAATCTCTGCCTGTATCTGGCCTGCCTTCGAGGCGGATTCATTTTTCACCCGTTGAACATGGGATACAAGCGGGCCGAGCTCGAGTATTTCATCGGCAACGCCGAGCCGGCGCTCATCGTTTGCGATAGCAGCTGCGAAACAATGCTCACTGCCATCGCGGCGTCCTGCGGGGTGCGGCAGGTCCTGACACTGGATGGCGACGGCGGTGGCACCCTGACGGAAAGTGCTGCTTCGGCGTCGAATGTCTTTGCCACCGTCGCACAGCGGCGGGACGACATCGCCGCCCTGCTCTACTCGTCCGGGACCACCGGCGTGCCAAAAGGCATCATGCTGAGTCACGGCAATCTCTTGAGCAACACGCGAACGCTGGTGCAGTCCTGGGGATTCACTGACAAGGACCGGCTGTTACATGCCCTGCCGATATTCCATGTGCACGGCCTGTTCGTCGCGATCGGTTGCGTACTGCTCTCGGGTGCCAGCATGCGCTGGTTGCCCGCGTTCGATGCACGTGAGGTCATGAAATTCCTGCCGGAATGCTCCGTCTTGATGGGCGTGCCTACATTCTATACGCGGCTTCTCGCCGAAGCGGATTTCGGCGCAAGACACTGCCGTAGCGTGCGACTGTTCGTCTCCGGCTCCGCGCCGCTGCTCGAGGAGACCTTCATCGCGTTCGAGGAACGCACCGGGCAACGCATACTGGAGCGTTACGGCATGACCGAGACCAACATGAACACGTCGAACCCGCTCCATGGAGAGCGCCGCCCCGGTACGGTCGGCCCGCCGCTGCCCGGCGTCGACGTGCGGATCGTCGACACTGCGGGCAACGTTCTTCCCACGGGCGAGATCGGCCATTTGCAGGTTCGCGGGCCGAACGTGTTTGTCGGATACTGGCGGATGCCGGAGAAGACCGTGGAGGATTTTACGGGCGACGGTTTTTTCAATACCGGTGACATGGCACGCATCGACGACGACGGATACGTGTCAATTGTCGGACGCTCCAAGGACGTCGTGATTTCAGGTGGACTCAATGTGTACCCCAAGGAAATCGAACTATTCATCGACGGTTTGGCGGGAGTCCGCGAATCGGCGGTGATCGGAGTGCCGCACCCGGATTTCGGCGAGGGCGTCGTGGCAATCGTCGTTGCCGCGGATGGCGTAAGTCCCAGCGAGGGCGAGATTGTGCGCGCCTGCAAAGCGGAACTCGCGGATTTCAAAGTACCGAAGCGCGTCGTTTTCGTGGACGAACTGCCGCGAAACACGATGGCAAAAGTACAGAAGAACCTGCTGCGTGAGCAATGCAGGACTTTGTTCGTATCAGGATGAGGATAATCGTATGGCCAGGAAAACCAGGGCAAAACCGACGAAGAAGACAAAGCCAACCCGCAAGAAATCGCCGGTTGCAAAGAAAGCGCCGACCAAGCCCCGGAAAAAACCCGGTACCCGGCGCAAAAAGAAATCCGTGGCAAAGCCCGCGAAGAAGACCGCAATGCCGGCAACAGGGAAACCGACTGCGCCAGTCGGGAAACTCATCGTCGTAACCGGAGCAACCGGCGCCCAGGGCGGCGGCCTGGTACGGGCGCTGCTCGATGACCCGGAAAAGACCTTCTCGGTGCGTGCCGTCACGCGCAATCCACAGTCGCCCAAAGCACTGGAGTTACAGCGCCTCGGTGCGGAGGTCGTCAAAGGCGACATCGATGACCTCGAAAGCCTGAAAAAAGCTTTCCAAGGCGCCTATGGTGCTTATTGCGTTACCAACTACTGGGAACACATGTCGCCGGAGAGGGAACTCGCGCAGGCCCGAAACCTCGCCGAAGCCGCCAAGGCGTGCAAACTGCAGCACGTCGTCTGGTCGACGCTGGAGGACACACGCAACTGGGTTCCGGTCAGTGATACGCGCATGCCGACCCTCATGGGCCGATACAAAGTGCCGCATTTCGATGCCAAGGGCGAAGCAAACCGGCATTTCATCGAGCGTAAGGTGCCGACCACGTTTCTGCTGACGTCTTTCTACTGGGAGAACTTCATTCATTTCGGCATGGGGCCGCAGCCCGGTGCCGATGGCGTGCTGGCAATTACCCTGCCCATGGGCGACCGCAAGCTTCCTGGAATCGCCCGCGAAGACATAGGTCGCTGCGCGTTCGGCGTATTCGTAAAGGGCAAGGACTACATCGGCAAAACCGTCGGCATTGCCGGCGAGCACCTGAGCGGCGATGAAATGGCGGCAGCGCTGGGCAAGGCATTGGGCGACACCGTTCACTACAACGCGATAGATCCGGAGGCCTACCGCGGGTTCAGTTTTCCCGGAGCGGAAGATCTCGGAAACATGTTTCAGTTCAAGCGGGACTTCAACAGGGAGTATTGCGCGGCGCGGAAACTCGATGAGTCCCGGGCACTGAATCCCGCCCTGCAACGCTTCAGCGAGTGGCTCTGGCAGCACAGGGACAGCATCCGGTTCTGACGCTCGATTGTCGGCGGAGAGCTGCTGTCAAATCAGTTACTTAAGACACTAACCTCGACCTGGACTTTACACGGGGATCGACCTGACCTAGACTGCGAGAGCTAAAAGAATTCTCAACAAGAGCCTTTAACTGCATGTTTGAAAAGGCCAAACGAGGTGAATCCCATGACTCCTCCGCAGCTGGCGCGTGTGCCCAAGGCGACAACGACCGACGCTGAGCCCGGCGATACCTTCATCACCGAGGGCCAGCGAAATGCGCTGGAGAGGCTGCGGCTGGCATTCGAAGCCGGGTTGCCGCTTGCCACGCTGATCGGGGAAGGCAAGTCGGGTTCAGGCTTTGTCATCGGTCGATTCCTCGACGGGAAAGAGGAGGACGACGTCGCTGTGGCCCGGATCGCGCGGCCCTGTCCCGATGCGACCACAGGCATGCGTGAGATCATCCGCGCAATCGGCTTCCAGCCCAAGGACATGAACATTGCGGATCTCGAAAAGATCTTCACGATGTTTCTCTCGTACCAGCGTACGCACCGACGACGCACCATTATTTGCGTGGAGGAAGCACACGATAGCGGCGGCTGGATGCTGGACAAGGTCCGGCGATTGGTCGAACTCGAGACGGCCGGCAAGTACGGACTGATGGTGATCCTGTCGGGGCGGCCCGCATTGAATCGCCTGCTTGGCGAACCGCCGCTCTATTCAATCCGTGCGCAAAGCCGTGAGCGCATCTACCTTGCCCCGCTCAGCGAGGCCGAATCCCGCGAGTACGTGCAACGGCGGGTCGAAGCCGGCAGCAACCGCGCGCTTGCC
>DATICC010000330.1:0-6887 GCA_035457045.1 Woeseiaceae bacterium
AGTAGAGCATGCCTGCGGCCAATGCCGGATTGGCAAACCATTTGCCGCCGGGCAGTCGCCAGTGATGAATTCTCTCGAACACGTCGAATCTTTCGAGGTCCCCGCCGATGGCATCCGCAATGACCTTTCCGGCCATGTGCGTGGGTGCGAGCCCGTGCCCCGAATAACCTTGGGCGTAGTAGGTATTGCCCTCGATCCTGCCCAGCTGCGGTATGCGATTGATGCTTATGCCGATATTGCCTCCCCATTCGAACTCGATACGCGCTGCCTCGAGTTGCGGAAAGACATGCAGCAGCTTCGGCCGCAGCGAAGCCGTGATGTCCCTGGGGTCACGGCCGGAGTAATTACAGAAGCCGCCGAATAGCATGCGCTTGTCCGCCGACAACCTGAAGTAGTCGAGCACGACCTTCTGGTTGCAGGCGGCGTGATCCTGCGGCAGCAATTCCCGCGCAAGGTTCTCCGGCAGTTTCTCGGTGGCGATCATGTAACTGCCGGCCGGGATGACCTGGCCGAAAATTCGCGGCTCGGTGCGGCCGAGGTAGGCATTGCCGGCGAGCACGACCTTGTCTGCATGAATCACACCGTCCGCGGTGTGTACTTTCGGCTTGTGGCCATGCTCGACACGCAAGACCTGCGAGTGCTCGAATATCCTGCCGCCGCGCTGCTCGATGGCTCGTGCCTCGCCCAGGCACAGATTCAGCGGATGCAGGTGCCCGTTCGCGGCATTGACCATGCCGCCGATGAAAATCGGCGAACCGACGAACGATGGGAGTTCGTCGCGCTCGACAATGCGCATCTCGTGCGGATACCCGAGGCGCCGTTTGTCTTCGATCGCAGAGCGGAAATTCTTCATGTCCGACGGCTTGAGGGCGAGGTCGAGATAACCCAGCTTGAGGTCGCAGTCGATCGAGTACTCGCGGATCCGCTCGATGACGATGTCGCGACACTCGATGCCCATCTGCCAGGCGATTTCTGCCGCTCGTGCGCCGAGCCGTTTCTCGATCTTGTCCGTTTCGACAAACCCGTCGATGAGCTGCCCGCCGTTCCTGCCGGAAGCGCCCCAGCCCACTCGCCGGGCCTCCACGACGGCCACCTTGTAGCCACGTTCTGCGAGAAACAATGCCGCCGACAAGCCGGTGTAGCCTGCGCCGACCACGGCCACGTCAAAGCGATGCTCTCCGGCCAGCCGGGGGTAGTCGCTGCGCCGGTTGGCGGTGGCTGCGTAATAGGACGCGGTGTGGTCGACGGTGTCTTTCATCGGCGCAGCCTACTCCAGGCCACCAGAGTTAACAATATTTAAACAGTAGCTTTTAACTTATTGTTTTTATTATACTGACTCTACGAACGTTAAATCTGGCAAACAATTCAACAGGGAGTTCGCCGTGGATCCGATCGGTCCCCGCCTGAAAACGCTGCGCAGTCATTACGGTTTGTCGCAACGCCAGCTGGCACGCAAGTCCGGCGTATCCAATGCCACGATTTCACTGATCGAGCACGGCCGCACGGACCCCTCGATGGGCCTGCTCAAACGCATCCTCGAAGCCATGGGCGTTTCTTTTGCGGATTTCTTTGCCTCCGAAAACCGGCCACCGGAGAAATACTTCTTCGCCAGCGACGAGTTGACGGTCATCAGCAGCGGACCCATCAGCTTTCGCCAGGTGGGAAGTGATCTTTCGGACAGCCAGCTGCAACTGTTGCACGAGCGTTACCAGCCCGGCGCGGACACGGGGCGTTCGATGCTGAGTCACGATGCCGAGGAAGCCGGGATCATCCTGCAGGGCCGCCTGGAGGTTACCGTTGCCGACCAGGTGCGCGTCCTGTCTGCGGGCGATGCGTACCTGTTCAACAGCCGGCTGCCGCACCGGTTCAGGAATACCGGCAGCGAAGACTGCGTGCTGGTAACCGTCTGCACACCACCGAGTTTCTGAGCCGGGACCCTACTTCGGGCGGCTTGCGTACAGCGCAATCATCTCCATTGCGAGTTGCGAGGCCGCGAGTGCCGTGATCTCACCGATGTCGTAGGCGGGAGCGACTTCAACCATGTCCATGCCCACCAGCCGGATTCCGGCGAGTCCCCTGAGGATCGACATGGCCTGGTAGCTGCTCAGTCCACCGCAAACCGGCGTGCCGGTGCCGGGTGCGCAACTGGGATCGAGGCAATCGATGTCGAAACTCAGATACACGAGGCGATCGCCGATTATCTTTCGTGTCTCGCGAATCACCGCGGCTGCGCCGTGCTCGTGCACCCAGCCGGCATCCAGTATGTTGAATCCGAGCGTGTCCGCGTTGTGCGTGCGCAGCCCGATTTGCACCGAGGTCGCAGGGTCGATCAAGCCTTCCTTTACGGCATGGAAGAACATGGTGCCGTGATCGATGCGCCCGTCTTCGTCCGCCCAGGTATCGCTGTGTGCATCGAAATGCAGCAAAGACAATGGTGCGCCGTGTTTTCGCGCATGCGCTTTGAGCAAGGGATAGGCGACGAAGTGGTCGCCGCCAAGGGACAGGAGTCCCGGGCCGTTGCTGATGATCTTCCAGGCGTGCTCCTCGATCTGCGACGGTACGTTTTGCGGTCGGCCGAATTCCAGGAAGCAGTCACCGTAGTCGATGACGGCGAGGCGGTCGAAGGGATCGAATTCGAGACCGTAGGGCTGGGCCCAGGTGGTAATGCACGATGCCGCACGAATCGCGCGCGGTCCGAAACGGGCACCAGGGCGATTGGTCGTCGCAGTGTCGAGCGGCACTCCCGTGACGACCAGGTCAGCGCCGGTCAGGTCCTTCGTGTACTTGCGCCGCGAGAACGACAGCACGCCGGCATAGGTCGGTTCCGGCGTCGTACCATACAGGCTGCCGCGCGTTATTGCATTGTCGATGCTCTTCTTGTCCATGCACCGGCTCGCTGCTCCGCGCGACTACTTCCTGAGCGCCGCGAGCGTCAGATCGAGGCACTTCCATGCCTTGTCGATCAGTTCGTCGGCTTCGGCATGTGTCAGGACCAAAGGCGGCGCGACCACGATGCTGTCGCCGACGGCACGCATCACCAGGCCGTTGTTGACCAGGATGTCGCGGCAAATGATGCCGACCCCCTGGTCCGTCGCAAACCGGGTGACTGGCGATTTGCTCTTGACCAGCTCGAGCGCGCCCATCAATCCGACCATGCGCGTCTCCCCGACCAGCGGGTGCTCGGCAAGTGTATGCCATTTCTTCTGCAGGTACGGTCCGATATCGTCGCGCACGCGCTCGATGAGCTTTTCGCGTTTCAGGATGTTGAGGGTCTCGATCGCCACCGCGCAGGATGCCGGGTGACCGGAGTAGGTATAACCGTGGAAGAATTCGCCGCCCTTGTCTATGAGGACGTTGCCGACCCGATCGCCGACCATCACGCCGCCGAGCGGCAGGTAACCGGAGGTGACGCCTTTGGCGAAGGTCATCAGATCTGGCTTGACGCCATAGTAATCCGCGCCGAACCAGGCTCCGAGCCGGCCGAATCCGCAGATCACTTCGTCGGTTACCAGCAGGATGCCGTGCTTGTCGCAGATTTTCTGTATCTCTGGCCAATACGACGCCGGTGGAATGACCACTCCGCCGGCACCCTGGATCGGTTCGGCGACGAATGCCGCCACGTTCTCGACGCCCAACTGGCGAATTTTCTTATCCAGCTCCCGGGCTGCCTGCAATCCGAATTCGTCGGGCGACAGTTTGCGATCGCTGCCGAACCAATAAGGCTGCGGGATATGCTCCATACCCGGCAGCGGCGTCCCGCCCTGGCCGTGCATGGCCTTCATGCCGCCGAGACTCGCGCCGGCGACGGTCGACCCGTGGTACGCATTGACGCGCGAAATGATAGTCTGCCGCCGTGGCTGCCCGAGCAGCTGCCAATACTGCCGGACGATGCGAATCATCGTGTCGATGGCCTCGGAACCGGAGCCGGTATAGAAAACCCTGTTGAACTGCGGTTGGGTTACTTCGGCCAGCATTCGTGACAGTTCGATCGACGGCGGATGCGCGCACTGGAAGAAACTGTTGTAGTACGGCAGCTCGCGCAACTGCTTCGCCGCCGCCGAAACGAGTTCTTCGCGGCCATAGCCGGTATTGACGCACCACAGGCCCGACATGCCATCGAGAATCTTGTTGCCATCGACGTCGTAGATATAGACGCCGTCTGCCCGCGCAATGATGCGGCTCTTTTTCCGGCCCAGATCCTTGTGATCGGTAAACGGGTGCAGATAGTGATCGCGATCGAGATCCTGCCACTCGGATCGCGAGCGGTTTTGAACCACCGCCATGATTGAAACTCCTGTTCAGGGATTCCTGAAGGAACTCGCCAAAAAACATTCTTCGAAAGCTATAGTAGCCAAGCAGTGTTACGTCGTCATCGCCGCGTCACATGTTGAAATCCCGCCGATTTGCGCCGGCCAGATCAGACGTTGAACATCAGGACTTCGCGCTCCCAAGGCGTCACGATTTCCTGAAACTCGCGATACTCCTCGGTCTTCACCGCACAGTACAGGGTCACGAACTCGTCGCCGAGTGTCTTGCGCATGGCAGCGCTGCCCTCCATCGCCTGAATCGCGGAATAAATGTGCTGATGCAGTGTGAACGGAAGGTCGTACGCGCTGCCGGTAATCGGCTCGCTGGGTTCGACCTTCTCGATCATTCCGATATAGCCGCAGGCAAGCGTCGCCGCAATGGCAAGATAGGGATTGACATCCGAACCCGCGAGCCGGTTTTCGACGCGTCGCGATTGCGGTCCTGAGGACGGTACCCGCAATCCGACCGTTCGGTTGTCCACCGCCCAGGCGAGATTGACCGGAGATGCCCAATAGCTCAGGAAACGCCGGTAGGAATTCACATACGGCGCGAAGATGAGCAGCGCCTCGGGCATGTACTTCTGCAGCCCGCCTATGTAGTGCATGAACAATTCACTGGCTTCGCCGTTTTCCCGCGAAAAGATGTTCTTTCCCAGGTCGTCCATGACGCTCTGGTGAATATGCAATGCGCTGCCAGCCTCCTCCGACATGGGGCGCGCGAGAAATGTCGCGTGCATCTCGTGCTCGATCGCGGCTTCCTTGACGGTGCGTTTGAACAGGAACACCTGGTCCGCCAGCGTGACCGGATCGCCGTGCAGGAAGTTGATCTCGAATTGCGCCGGTCCCATTTCCTGCGACAGCGTATCGATGCGGATATCCTGAGCCTCGCAGTACTTGTATACGTCATTGATGAACGGATCGAAGTCATTCATCGTGTCTATGCTGTATGGCTGGCTCGACGTCTCGGTACGGCCCAAGCGGCCTTCGGGAGGCTCGACTTCGAGGTTGGCATCCGGATGCGGATTGATCAGATAGAATTCGACCTCAGGCGCAACCACCGGTATCCAGCCATGCTCCTTGTACTGTTGCATTACGTGCCGCAAGACATGCCGTGGTGACGTCGGCACCGGTGTGCCGTCGCGTTTGTAGCAATCGAAGAATACGGATGCTGCCGGATCCTTTGCCCATGGAACCGGGCGCAAGGTCTTCGGATCGGGAATCAGCAACATGTCCCGATCCTCTACATTGTTCTTGTTCACGACATAGTCGCCGGAAATCGTTTGGGCGAATATTGCTTCGGGCAGCTTCATTTCACCCGTGCCGAATTTGTCGGCCGGCATAAGTTTGCCACGGGCAGCCCCCGCCATGTCGGGCACGAACGCCTCAACGTCTTCAATTCTTCGCTCCTGCAACCAGGATTGAAGTTTTTCCAGTTCACTCACGTTACACCTGTTAAGTTTTGCGACGCGCGGCTGATGAATTGCCGCATCCTGGGGCTAGCGGCTCTTCGCGTAGTCCCTGCAGGCGTTACCGAACGCCTCAAAAATCGCTTTTGAAAAATTGTTCTCGGTGACTTTCCATTCCGGATGCCACTGTACGGCCAGCGAGAATGCCTTGGCGTCGTCGACGCGGAAAGCCTCGACGAGGCCATCGTCCGCTACAGCCTCCACCGTGACGCCGCGCGCCAGGCGCGCGACAGCTTGCGAATGCAGGGAATTGACCATCACCGTCGGTGTTCCCGCGAGCTTTCGCAACAGGCCGCCTTCCATGAGACTGACCGGATGCGACGGCGCATACTGCTTTTCCAGCGGATCGGCGGGATTCTCCTTATGGCTGTGATAGCCGGGCACCTCGTGGACGCGCTGATGCAGGGTCCCGCCGAGCGCCACATTCAATTCCTGAAATCCCCGGCAGATCGCAAACAGGGGCGTGCCGCGTTCCAGCGCCTTGTCGATCAGCGGCAGTGAAGTTGCGTCCCGTTCAGGGTCATGCAAAGTGCCCGGAAGGCTCTTCTCACCCTGGTAACGATGCGGCTCCACGTTCGTGATACTGCCGGTCAGGAGTATGCCATCGACACGGTCCAGCACCTGGTCGAGGTCCAGGCGCTCGCCAAGGGCTGGTATCAGAAAAGGAATTGCCCCCGCGCCATCGCGCAGGGCCGTAATGTATTTTTCGCCCACCATATGAAACGGGTGGGGGTCGACGACTCGCCGGTCGGCTGGGACGCCAATAATTGGCTGACTACACATAAAAGACCGCGGCGGCCGTAACCTTCTGTTGCGGGCGGACACGCCCGGGGGCGCAAGCATACGTCAGCGGAGTTGCCGGTGTATATCGGGAGTTCACATATCCGTGGCCGCCGGAACCCCGTGTCCGGCAGGAATTACCGCTTTTTGCGCTGTCAATCTGGCCAGCAGGCTGTTGAAAAACAGCCTGCTAAGGCAAGACTCGGATGTCTTGCCCGGCGGTCAGGCGTGCAAGTGCCTGACCGATCGGAAGCGAGTCCGGACAGGTGCCGGACTCGCGAAGTTGCAAAAAGGCAGGACAGCCCTTTTTCAACAACCTGCTAGGGCTTTCGAA
>DATICC010000331.1:0-7049 GCA_035457045.1 Woeseiaceae bacterium
TCAGTTTTGCCGAAGTGCTGCACGCTTCCGACGTACCCGGCGGCGTGGTGAACATACTGACCGGTTTCCGCAGCGAGCTCTCCGGGCAGTTTGCCTCGCACATGGATGTCAATGCCGTGATCTATTGCGACGGCGACACGACCGTCGACAAGCAGATCCAGGAGAAAGCCGCGGACAACATCAAGCGCGTGCTGTCACGCGTCGACACGGACTGGAAAGCCGACAGCTCGCAGAATCCGTACCTGATCCAGGACACGCAGGAGGTCAAGACCACCTGGCATCCGATTGGCAGCTAGTCAGTGTCCGTCATAGCGAGCGCAGCAATCTCCTTCGGTGCCCCGCTTTGCAGCCGCAGCACGATGGCATAGATCACCGGGAGTACGACGAGGCTCAGCACGGTCACGCTGACCATGCCGCCAACCATCGGCACCGCAATCCGCTGCATCGTTTCCGAGCCGGTGCCTTGTCCCCAGAAGAGCGGCAAAAGGCCAATGATGGTGGAACCTGCGGTCATCACGATCGGGCGCAGGCGTTCGCTTGCGCCGCGTTGCGCGGCCGCCAGGATATCCTCGAGATTCAGCGCTCCGCCGGAGGCCCGGCGTGCGCGCTCCAGTTCCTGGTCGATGAAGGTCAGCACCAGCACGCCGATCTCGGCCGCAACGCCGGCGAGTGCAATGTAGCCAACTGCTACGGCAACCGACATATTGAATCCGAAGGCATATTGCAGCCAGATGCCACCGATCAGCGCGAACGGGATCGAAAGCATCACGACCAGGGGTGCCGTGACGTGACGAAAATGGAGGTACAGCAGCAGGAAGATGATCGCCAGGGTCAACGGCACCACCAGCTTCAGTTGCTGGATCGCGCGTTCCATGTATTCGAATTGCCCTGACCAGGCGATGCTGTAGCCGGGCGGCAGGTCGACCTGGTCGCGAATCACCTGCTTCGCCTTGGCGACGAAGCCGCCGAGGTCGGAGGTTCGCAGGTCCACATAAATCCAGGCATTGGGGCGCGCGTCCTCGCTCTTGATCGAGGGCGGACCCCGGCGCAGCTCCAGGTCGGCAACCAGTTGCAGCGGAATCTGGGTGCCGGTCGGAGTCGCCACCAGCACGCGCTTCAGCGCCTCGATGTTGTCCCGCAGTTCACGCGGATAGCGCACGTTTACCGGGTAACGTTCCAGCCCCTCGACGGTTTCGGTAACGTTCATGCCGCCGATCGCCGACTGGATGACGTCCTGCACGTCCCCCACGGTCAGGCCGTACCGGGCGGCGTCCTGGCGCCGGATGTCGAAGTCCAGGAAGTAGCCGCCCGCGGCGCGGTCGGCGAACGCCGAAAGCGTTTCCGGCAGCCGCTTCATTGCTGCCTCGATGTCCCGGCCGATGCGTTCAAGCTCGTTCAGATCCGGACCCGACACCTTGATTCCGACCGGTGTCTTGATGCCGGTGGAAAGCATGTCGATGCGCGTCTTGATCGGCATGGTCCAGGCGTTTGCGACCCCG
Organism: Woeseiaceae bacterium; assembly: GCA_035457045.1. Taxonomy (GTDB): domain Bacteria; phylum Pseudomonadota; class Gammaproteobacteria; order Steroidobacterales; family Woeseiaceae; genus JAKEGN01. Next base: position 1,500 of record DATICC010000331.1, read on the forward strand.
GGAATGCGGATCGCCGCATCCATCTCGTCCATCAGCTCGCGAATGGTCTTGGCAGGCACGGGCCACTGTTCCCTCGGTTTGAGTTTGACCACCGTTTCGATCATGGCCAATGGCGCCGGGTCGGTTGCGGTGCGCGCCCGTCCGACCTTGCCGAAGACCCGCTCGACCTCCGGGAAAGTCGCCAGGATCTTGTCGGTCTGTTGCAGCAACTCCTTGGCCTTGGTGATCGATATGCCCGGAAAGGTCGTCGGCATATACAGGATGTCGCCTTCGTCCAGCGGTGGCATGAACTCACTGCCGATATGCTGTAACGGCCAGGCGCTGACCAGCAGCAATCCGATGGCGAGTCCCAGCGTAAGCATGCGCCGGCGCATGGCAGCGGCCAGCAGCGGGCGGTGGATGAAATGCAGGCCGCGATTGACCGGGTTTTTCGCCTCGGGAAGGATGCGCCCGCGGATGAAATAACCCATGAGCACGGGCGTCAATGTCACCGCGAGGATCGCAGCCGCCGCCATCGCATAGGTCTTGGTAAATGCCAGCGGGCTGAACATCCTGCCCTCCTGGGCCTGCAGGGTGAACACCGGCAGGAAGGAAACGGTGATGATCAGCAACGAGAAGAACAACGCCGGTCCGACTTCCCGGGCCGCGGTGCCGATCGTCGTCCAGCGCTCGTCCGCGGTGAGTGCTGCACCCTTGTCCCGCTCGGCAGTTTCCAGGTGCTTGTGGGCGTTCTCGATCATCACGATGGCGCCGTCGACCATGGCGCCGATGGCGATTGCGATGCCGCCCAGCGACATGATGTTGGCGCTCAGGCCCTGCCAGCGCATCACCACGAACGACAGCAGCACGGCAATCGGCAGCGTGAGTATCGCCACCAGCGCGGAGCGCAGGTGCAGGAGGAACGCCATCAGGATCAGGCTGACGACGATAAATTCCTCCAGCAGCTTGTCCTTGAGATTGTCTACCGCGCGCTCGATCAGCGCGCCGCGGTCGTAGACCGGTACGATCTCGACGCCGGGCGGCAGCCCGGCACGCAGTTGATCCAGCTTTGCACGCAGCGCTTCGATGGTCGCGAGCGCATCGCCGCCGTAACGCATGACCACCACACCGCCGACAACTTCCCCCTCGCCGTCCAGTTCCGCCGCGCCACGCCGCAGCTCCGGGCCGAGCTGTACGTTGGCCACGTCGCGCAGGTAGATCGGGGTACCGCCGTCGCCGACGCCGATCGGCACGGTCTCGAGGTCCTCGATGCCGCGGATGTAACCTCGGCCCCGCACCATGTATTCGGTTTCGGCCATCTCGACCAGCCGCCCGCCGACGTCGTTATTGGAACGCTGGATGGCCGTTTTCACCCTGGCAAGCGGAATGCCGTAGGCGGCCAGCGCATTGGGATCGACCTCGACCTGGTACTGCTTGACGTAACCGCCGACCGAAGCTACTTCGGCCACGCCGGGCACGGTCTGCAACTGGTAGCGCAGATACCAGTCCTGGATCGAGCGCAACTGCGCGAGGTCATGGCCGCCGCTGCGGTCCACGAGCGCGTACTCGTAGACCCAGCCGACGCCGGTGGCGTCGGGCCCGAGGCTCGGGGTGATCCCGCGCGGCAATTGGCCGCTGACGAAATTCAGGTATTCCAGCACCCGCGAGCGGGCCCAGTACATGTCGGTGCCGTCCTCGAACAGCACGTACACGAACGACAAGCCGAAAAAGGAATAGCCGCGCACGACCCTGGCATGCGGTACCGCGAGCATCGCCGTGGTCAGAGGATAGGTGACCTGGTCCTCCACCACCTGCGGCGCCTGGCCGGGAAATTCGGTGAAGACGATCACCTGGACGTCGGACAGGTCAGGTATGGCGTCGAGCGGCGTGGTTCTCACCGCCCACCATCCCACGCCGAGCGCCAGCAATGTCAGGATCAGCACCAGCGGCCTGTTGCGCAGCGAGCCTTCGATCAGGCGGGCGATCACGGCTGGCGCTCCGTAAATTTGGCGGAGACCTCGCGCAACTTGGATTCGGAGTCGATCAGGAACTGGCCGGAAACGACCACCTGTTCGCCGGCGGCAAGACCATCGGTGATTTGCACCAGGCCGCCGGCGCTTACACCGAGCGTGACCGGGCGCGGCTCGTATTTCCCTGGCGCCCGCAACACGAACACCTGCTCGCGCCGGCCGGAGCGGATCACCGCTTCGGTGGGGATCACCACTGCATCGACCTCGCGGCCAGTGCGTATGGTGACGTCACCGTACATCTCCGGTTTCAGCAGCCGATCGGGGTTGGCGAACACCAGGCGGACCTTCTGCGTGCGGGTCGATTTGTCGAGGTACGGGTAGACGAAATCCAGCCGCCCCTCAAAGAGTCGATCGGGCAGGCCGGCGAGATGCAGCTCAGCCGCATCGCCTGCGGCGACCCAGGGCATTTCGTATTCATAGATATCCACGTAGACCCACACCGTCGACAAGTCGGCCAGCGTATGCAGCTCGGTCTGCGGGGTGACAAACTGGCCACCGCGCACGCCCACCTTGACCACGATGCCGTCGAATGGCGAATGAATGTGAAGGTTGCGCTTCACTTCGCGGGTTTGTTCCAGTTCGTGCAACTGGTGCGGCGGCATGTCGAGCAACAGGAGGCGCTGGCGTGCGCTGGCAGCGAGCTGTTCCGCGCCCTGGCGGATTTCTGCATACGGGCTCTGCGCGAGCGTTTCCAGGTTGCGCAGGGCCAGCAGGTATTCCTCCTGGCTGACGACCATTTGCGGTGCATAGATGTCGAGCAGGATGGCATCTTTGGCAATCGTCATGCCGGTCTGGTCGACGAACAACTCCTCGACCCAGCCCTCGATCTTCGGATGGATACGCGCCAGTTTCTGCTCGTCGTAATCGACACGGCCGACCGTGAACACGTCGCGGGTCAAGGTGCGGATTTCCGCTGTTGCAGTGCGCACGCCGATGTTCTGTACCATCACCGGATCGATGCGGACCGTGCCGGTCACCTCGTCGCTGGCTGCTCCGTCATCGGCATACACCGGCAAATAGTCCATTCCCATACTGTCCGTGGTTGGCACAGCCGAGGTGACCTCCGGATTCATGGGGTTGCGGTAATAAAGGGGAGTGCGCTGGTTGCTGGCGCTTGGCGCGGGTGCAGTTGGCGCCAGCCAGCGGGAGATGCCGTAACCGGCCCCGATACCAATCAGCAGGATCAGCCCCGCCAATGCGAGATGTCTAGTTCTCATCGATGTACTCCCGTCCCGAGGCGGCGGCCAGCTCCGCGAGGGCCTGGCGCGCCTGGGTCAAGGCACGCCAATACTGCTGCTCGAAGTTGTAAAGGCTGATCTGGGACTGGACCAGGTTGAGGAAATCCACCTTGTTCACCTGGTAGCCGGCCCGCATCGATTCAACCGTCTGCCGGCTCTGCGGGATGATGCCGCTGCCGAACAGCACGCTCTGCTCCTGCGCCTGCCGGTAGGCATACCAGGCTGCCTGGATCTCGGCTTCGACCAGGTTGCGGGTGTCAACGAGGGTGTGGTTCCACCCGATCAACTCGGCGCTGCGCTGGCGCGACTGCGGGGTCTGCTTGCGCCACCAGTACAACGGGACATCCACGCTCAGCATGACGCTGACGAAATCGTCGCGTTGACTGCCGTCGGGGTTCTGCCCCTCGCGCAGGCCGTAACTGGCTGCCAGCGTGAAATCCGGATAATAGGATTTTTCTGCCAGGTCGCGATTGGCTTCGGCGGCCTTCACCCGACTGGCCGTTGCCGTCAACAGCGGCCGTTGCTGCATCGACTCCTCGAGAAACAGCTCCGGACCTGGCAGCGCGGGCAGGGTTTCGTCGATCTGCGCCGGCAGCCGTATCCACTCGTCCCGTGGCCGCGCCAACAAGGCATTGAGCCGGGCGACAACGATCCCGCGCATACCCTGCAGTTGCAGGATCCGGTCGTGAAGGCGACCCCGCTCCACCTGGCCGAGCAGCACGTCCTGTTGCAAGCCCCTGCCGACACTGTACTTGGTGTTTGCTATATCGATGAACTGGTCGATCAGCACCACGTTGTTCTCGATGATTGCAATTGCCCGGTCGAGATAGACCAGTTCCCACCAGGCCTTTTTCACATCGCGCAACAAACGCAGCCGGGCTTCTACCACGGACAGGCTGGCGGCCTGTGCTTCGTAGCTTGCCATCTCGCGCCGCAGCCGCAGCTTGCCGGGAAACGGAAAGCTCTGACTCACGCCGAGCTGCATCTGGGTCATGGCCTCCTGGCTGCGGCTGAACGAATCCACCGGCAGGTTGAGCGCGTTGAGATTGATCTTGGGGTCCGGCAGGGTCCCGACCTGCGAGGGCAGTTCCTCGGCCGCCTGCGCACGGGCGGTCATTTCGGCAAGTCCCGGATTGCCATCAATGGCGATCTGCAATGCCTGCGGCAAGGTCAATTCGGCAAGCTGTTCCGCCTCGGCGATGCCGGGTTCCGCGGCCGGACCTGGCCGCGCCAGCGCCGCCAACATCAAGGCAATTACCGCCAGCCTGTGACGCAATGTCACACCGTAAAATGCATCCATCGTGTGTATCTCCAAAACCTGTCCTGCGCCCGAGGCGCTTCGCGATCTGCATCGCGCAACAAAAACCGGGCGGCGTCATCCCGCCACCGGCAGAAGGACAGTTCAGGAGGTAGGAGGGTGGTAGGGTGGGGTCGAGTGGCTCGGTTGAATGACGCCGGAGCAGGAACTTGCGGCCGTCGTGTGCAACCACACTGGCTCGGTCAACATTGAATCGGTAATCATCGAAGCACCGGCGACGCAGGTTCCACAAACCGTGACCGAGGCGCAATCGGCAGGCGCAGCCGAAGCTTGTCGGTCACAGCAGGCCGCGCGAGCGCCGGCCGATTGACTCATCTGCGTCGTGGAATGATCCGCGGCCGGCTGCTGATCTTCGCCCATGCTGCAGGCATTGGCCGGTGGCGGCTGGAAGGTGACGGCGAGCACCGCCATCAGCACGAACGTGAGAAACCTTGTCGTCGTGGTTTTCATTGATTGACCTGTCAGGAAACATAGTGAATCCGGCCAGGAACTGCAATACGTACAAGACCCAAGGTGGAGGACGCGGTCGACGTATGTGCCGAAACAGGCACCTATTTTCGCGGCTATTTACTTGAATCCCTTCAACGCATCTTTCTCGAGGCGCGGGCCGACCTGCTGGATGACGCCGGTCGCGCACCAGGTCCCGAGCCTGGCGCAGTCCGCCAGCGTCCGGCCGGAAGTCAGGCCATGGAGGAAGCCTGCCGTGTAGGCGTCGCCGGCGCCGGTCGTATCGACAACCTTTGTCACCGGGATCGCTTCCTGCACGACGGTCTCGTTTCCCTGGACGATCACGGATCCCCTGGCCGAACGCGTCATTACGAACAAATTGTCGTAGTCGGCCAGCGCTTTGAGGACGTCACCAAAGTCCGCGGCCTGTAACAGTCCCACGATCTCGTTCTCATCGGCACAGACAATGTCGACACCGTCCTTAACCGCCGCCAGGAACTGCTCGCGGTGCCGTCCGACACAATAGGAATCGGACAAT
>DATICC010000332.1:0-19400 GCA_035457045.1 Woeseiaceae bacterium
ATCGACAACAGTGCCGCGCAGGCGCCATCGGCGTTCAGTACCGGACACTATGCTCTCGTCAACCTGCTGAATCACTCGGTCGAGAACCTGATGTGGGGCGGTGAATTGCAATACGGCAAACGGGAGAACTTCTCCGACGGCTTTACTTCGGACGACCTGCGTGTCCAGTTCTCATTCAAATACAACTTCGGCTATAGCTGGGGAGGTTAGTCATGAACACTCGAAGCAAAAAACCGGCATTGCTGCTTGTTTCGTTTCTGGTTTGCAGCGCGACAGCACAAGCACAATCCGCGAAAGAAATCCAGGCCGCGCTCGATGCCGCGTATACGAAATACCAGAATCTGCAGGAGGGCGCGAACGCCGATTATATTCCGGCACTCGCAGCCGTCGATTCGAATATCTACGGCATAGCGCTGGTAACAACGAATGGCAAGGTCTATACCGCCGGTGACATAGCGTCCGAGGTTTCGATCCAGTCGATCTCGAAAGTCTTCACGCTGGCGAAGGTGATGGACGAGCAGGGTCCGGAGATGATTGCGAATACCATAGGTGTCGATGCAACCGGCATGCGCTTCAATTCCATCGTCTCGATCGAATTCTCGCAGAAAGCGCTGGGCGGACCGGAGATGAACTCGCTGGTCAATCCCGGAGCGATTGCGACCACCAGCTACGTCAAGGGGGACACGCGGGACGCGATCTGGAACAGTATCCTCTCGTATTACTCCGACTTTGCCGGGCGGCCGCTCTCGGTCAACCAGGAAGTCTTCAAGTCCGAATCCGATACCAACCAGCGCAACCAGGCCATCGGTTACCTGATGTATGCCTATGGATACATCAAGAACGACCCGATGCGGGCCACGGACATCTATACCGAACAGTGCTCGGTCAGCGTCAACGCGAAAGATCTCGCAATGATGGCAGGAACCCTGGCGAACGCCGGCAGGAATCCGGTGTCGAAAAAGCAGGTCATGAACGCGGAGAACGTGCCGGAGCTGCTTGCCGTGATGGCGACCGCCGGCCTGTACGACGATTCGGGCAAGTGGCTCTACCAGACCGGGTTGCCGGGAAAAAGCGGCGTCGGTGGCGGAATCATCGCTGTCTCGCCGGGCAAGTTCGGTATTGCGGTGATCTCGCCGCGACTGGATGAGGCCGGCAACAGCGTACGTGCACAAAAGGCCATTGCCGATATTTCGGCGGCTTTGGGCGGTAATCCGCTGGAGGTTAAGGCGCGTTGAGCGCGTTACGACATTAATGCGGGCAGGGTCTGCAATCGTGCCGATCCTGTCCGAAGGAAGTGAGTTGTTCTGGTTCTGTTACGCTTGGGAGAAGTTTATGCAACACGATATTGCAAGAAGCACGAGTCTTTTCATGTATACGCTCATTGCGATCGCCGTATTGATGACGGCTGGCAACGCAAACGCCCAGTTCTACGTCGGCGGCAGCGTCGGCAGCGCGACCGTCGCGGTCGACATTCCCGACGAAGACCTGGGCGAGGTGTTCGAGTTCGACGAGAACGACTTTGCCTGGAAAGGCTTCGCCGGCTACAACTTCGAGCTCGGGCCAGTTGACCTCGCCATTGAGGGCGGGTACGTCGATCTGGGTGCGCCCGTGGCTGACCTGCTTGGCAGCGAAGTCGAGCTGGATGTTACCGGTTTGGACGCGTTCGCCGTTCTCGGGTTCAACCTCGGCCCGGTCGGCCTGTTTGCCAAGGCTGGCATGGTCTCCTGGGACGCGGAGGCTTCGATCGACAGCATAGATGCCGGCAGTGACGATGGCACCGACCCTGCTTATGGCATCGGCGCACGCTTCGCTATCGGTAATCTCGAGATCCGCGGCGAATACGAGATGTTCGATATCGATCCGGAAGATACGAGCAGCGCGGACGTCTACATGTTGTCGGCGGGGCTCGTCTACAATTTCGGGGGATGATTCATCCCTGAGAAAGTCGAAACTGTTCCGGGTTTCGCGTAACTTCCTGTATGCGCCACTGTGGCGCATACAGGATTTACTCTTTTGACTGGCGATCAGCTCACTCTATTTGCCATCCTCGTCTGCGTCTTCGCCCTGCTCATCTGGGGCCGATGGCGCTATGACCTCGTCGCATTCGTTGCGCTGCTCGCGACGCTGTTGACCGGCATCGTGCCGGTCGAACAGGCTTTCTCGGGCTTCGGCCACCCTGCTGTCGTTATCATCGCGCTGGTGCTCATCGTCAGCCGCGGCCTGTCGAACAGCGGCGCTATTGAGTTAATCGCCCGATTCGTGGTGTCTGAAACCCGGAAGCTTTCAAGCCATATTGGCATCATGGCAACTGTCGCAGCGTCCTTGTCAGCCGTGATGAATAACGTGGCGGCACTCGCCATGCTGATGCCGGTCGACATGCAGGCTGCCGCCAAAGCTAACCGCAGCCCGGCGCTGTCGCTGATGCCTTTGTCATTCGCTTCGATCCTGGGCGGCATGATTACCTTGATCGGTACACCACCGAATATCGTCATTGCGGAGTTTCGCAACGACGCACTCGGCGCCTCGTATTCGATGTTCGACTTTGCGCCCGTGGGCCTGGCCTGCGCCGCGGTTGGTGTCGCCTACGTTGCATTGATCGGCTGGCGGCTTTTGCCGGCGGCAACCAGTGAGACCGATACCGGCAAGGAGGCTTTCGATCTCGCCGATTACATCGCGGAACTGAAAGTGTCCGAGGATTCGCCGGCTATCGGCAAACGAGTGCGCGATCTCGATGAACTGGCGGAAAAAAGCAATGTTGAGATTCTCGGGCTCGTGCGCGGCGGCGAGCGCATGCCTGGGTTCGCTCGTGTTGTCGAAGTCCAGGCCGGCGATACGCTGGTAGTCGAGGCGCACCCCGAGAGCATCGAAGGAGCCCTCGGCAGCATGGGGCTCGAATACATCGGCGCTGGCCGTGGCCTGGTGGAGGACGAAGACCTGCAAATGCTGGAAGCCGTCGTCCCGGAGTCATCGCGGCTAATTGGTCGTTCTGCCGGCGATGTGCGACTCCTGTATCGCGACCGCGTCGCACTTGTTGGCGTTTCGCGAGGTGGAAAACGCTTTCGCGAGCATTTGCGCAAACTGAGTATCAGGGCCGGCGACGTGTTACTGCTGCTTGGCGCCGACGAACGCCTCGGTGATGCCACCAGTCGCCTCGGCCTGTTGCCGCTTGCCGACCGCGGTCACCAGGTCATCCAGCGGCAGAAGGTGTGGTGGGCCGTGGGCATATTTGCCGCCGCTATCGTTGCGGCAAGCCTGGGCCTCGTATACCTGCCGATAGCGCTCGGTTGCGTCGTGGCTGTCTACGTTTTGCTCAACATCGTGCCGATTCGCGACGTCTACGACTCGATCGAGTGGCCGGTCCTCGTGTTGCTGGGTTCCATGATTCCGCTCGGCGGGGCGCTTCAGTCGACCGGCGGCACCACACTGATTGCCGACGGCATGGTCAGCATATCGGCAGGTCATTCGCCGGTGGTCGTGCTGACGCTGCTCGTCGTAGTGACAATGACGCTGTCGGACGTCATGAACAACGTGGCGACCGCCGTCATCACGGCGCCGATCGCCATCGAAATCGCGTCGCAACTTGGCGTAAGTCCGGATCCGTTCCTCATGGGCGTTGCCGTTGCAGCGTCCTGTGCTTTTCTCACGCCGATCGGCCACAAGAACAACACGCTGATCATGGGGCCGGGCGGTTACCGCTTCGGCGATTACTGGCGCATGGGCCTGCCGCTTGAAATCCTGATCATCATCGTTTCGGTGCCGATGATCCTGTGGGTCTGGCCGTTCTAGTTCGGTGCCTGGTCCCGACACCGCTGACTCAATCAATACAACGCAATATGAGGCCCTTCAGGTACTCGGCCTCAGGAAACTGAAGCGCGACCGGATGATCCGCGGGCTGGGACAAGCGTTCGATGATTTGCACGTCGCGTTTGACGTCGACGGCCGCACCGGCAACGACCTTCTGGAACAGGTCGCCGCTGACGTGCCCGGAACAGGAAAAGGTTGCCAGCACGCCGCCCGGGCGGAGCAATTGCAGCGCCAGCATGTTGATGTCCTTGTAGCCCCGGCAGCCGGATTTCACCTGCTGCACCGAGCTGACGAACTTCGGCGGATCCAGGACGATGAGGTCGAACTGCTGCCCTGAATCCCGCAGTGTGCGCAGTTCCTCCGGAACGTTGGCATTGGCGTATCGGCATCGGTCTGCCACGCCGTTCAACCGGGCCTGCTGTTCCGCCATCTTCAGTGCATCGGCCGAGCTGTCGATCAGTGTTGCACTTGCCGCTTCTTGGAGTAGTGCGGCAATCGAGAACCCGCCGGAATAGGAGTACGCATCGAGAACGTGTGCGCTTCCGGCGTATGCGGCAACGCGCAAGCGGTTGATGTTCTGGTCGAGGTAGGCACCGGTCTTTTGCCCTTCGCCGAGGTCAATAAGCTGCCGCAATCCGCCGGCGACGAACTCCACCGGCGCATGCGGTGTTGATCCGCGCAACAGCCCGCGTCGCGCTTCCAGGCCCTCTTTCTGCCTGGCACTTGCTTCGGACCGTTCTGCAATGCTCAGTGGCGAGAGCAATTCGTCCAGTGCAGAGATAACCGGGTCCCTCCAGTACTCTGCAGCAGCAGACAGAAACTGGCATACGAGGTGCCTGTCGTATCGATCGACGATAAGTCCCGGCAAGCCGTCCGATTCGCCGAACACCAGGCGGCACGCACCGCCGACTTCGAGCAGGCCGAGTTGCCTGCGCATCATGACGGATCGTGCGATGCGGCCGTGGATGAATGCGGCATCGATGCCGGGTTCCTCGTCGAACGACCATACCCGAAGGCGGATCTGTGATGCCGGCGAGTAGGCCGCGAGTGCGAGGAATTCGCCGGAGTGTGCGAGCACCCGCACGGTGGTTCCCGGCTCGGGCCGGTTCTCCACGCTGGCGATGGCACCGGAGAAAATCCACGGATGCCTGCGCCGGAGCGACTTCTCGCGACCGGGCTTCAATTTGACAACATGGTTATTTCGCATCGACCGCGGCGCTCCGACTCCGGTGAAACACAGTCATTCTACCGAATCGCAGGCGGCACAAGGCCCCGGGCGTTCCCTGGCCGGTGAGACGACGATCTGGTGAATTATTTGCTAATCTTTGCATCAAACAATTCGAAGAAAGCAGCCCGTCACGGCCGCTGGCCGCGGGCACCGAGGAGAGGGCAATGGACACAGCGTGGATCCAGGTATTTGTACTGACCCTGAGCGAATGCGTGGCACCCGCCGGCAAGACTGTATGTCAGGAACAGGAACTGAAGATGCAGTTTGTCGAACAGGCTGAATGCCAGCTCGCGCTGGAACAGCTGGTTCAACTGAAGGAAGCGGCGGAGAACGTGATCGTCTACAAGGACAAGAGTCAGTGCGCGCCCTCGGCGAAGCAGCAATCCGTTTACAAGTCGCTGAACGATGTAAACGACAGGCTGGGTGCTGCGCCGGACTGGGTGCCGCCCGAAGTCGCGGAGCCACCCGCAGACTTCATCGAGAAAAGCCACCAGGAACGATTGGCCTCGTTATCGCCGTGCGAGGCAGTGGGTGGTGTCGCTCCCTGCAAGATCGGCGAGATCATCATAGAAGGTGCCACCGGGCAAACCGTGGAGGTCTGGCGCCGCGACAAGTAGATGATCGTCGCGGTTGTCGTCGGTCGTCCTGACCGGCAGACCGAATAATTCTTTTCCGTCGTCCAATGAGCAAGTGGGGACGCCGGCCAGCATTCGAGTGCTGGCGCGGAGCCCCGGGAACATTATTCGGCTTGCGGTGTAACCAATATGAGTATTTCACAAGCGGTTGTCGGTCGATTCCGGCACCGCATGACCGGCATTGTCTTCGTCCTCATGCCGGTGCTTCTGACCGGCCTGCTTCTACGCATCGCGTTTGCGATTTCCGTCTGGCCCGAGTTGGGTGGACTGGCATCCTTGTCCTCGGCGTTTGCCGTGGGATTCCTGCAGGACCTGGTGTTTGCTTCATACGCCGCGCTGCCGGCCGTGCTCTATCTCGCCCTCGTCCCGCAGCGACTGTTTGCCAGCAGGATCCAGCGCGTAGCAAGCTGGACCTTCTTCTACCTTATTTGGTGCGCCGTGCTTTTCCAGGCCGGCGCCGAGTGGGTATTCTGGGACGAGTTCGGCTCGCGATTCAATTTCATTGCGGTTGATTATCTCGTTTACACAACCGAGGTCGTTGAAAATATCGTCCAGTCCTATCCATTGGCGGGTATTGCGGCTTCAATCGCAGCAAGCGCCCTGGTGATCAACACGTTGTATTGCCGAAACAGCCTGTACCTCGCGTGGCTGAAGTCGGACTCCCGGTTTCGGCCGCGCCTGGCCGTCGCCCTCCCGATGCTGGCCTGGCCGGTCCTGTCAATTGCGCTGATATCTCAAAGTGACTTCCCCGGGTTCGCCAATCGTTATGAGTTGGAAATATCGAAGAATGGCCAATACTCCTTCTTCGCCGCGTTTCGCAACAATGAATTGCCGTACCGGGATTTCTACGTCACCGAACCCGAGGAGGACGCGATTCATCGCGTCCGCGATATGGTCAGCGAAAGGCGTAGTCTTTTCATCCGCGGCAGTGCCAATCCGGTACGCAGGACTATCGCCGCGAGCCGCAACCCGATACGGCCGAACGTCATCCAGATCACCGTGGAAAGTCTCAGTGCGGAGTTCCTCGCCCGCTTCGGCAACACACAGGGACTGACGCCCAGGCTCGACAGCCTTTTGCATGAAAGCCTGGTATTCACGAATTTCATGGCGACCGGCACAAGAACGGTTCGCGGCATAGAGGCGCTTGCACTGTCCGTCCCGCCAACGCCAGGGACGTCGATCGTCAGGCGGCCTGATAACGAGAATCTGTTCACTATCGGGACGGTGTTTCGCGATCGCGGATACAAAACTTCGTTCATCTACGGGGGTCGCGGATATTTCGACAACATGAACGATTTCTTTGCCGGGAATGGTTTCGAAATTCACGACCAGGCATCCGAGTCTGACAAAGGCGTCGAATTCGCGAATGCCTGGGGCGTCAGTGACGAAGACCTGTACAAGTGGGTCATCGAACAAGCGGACGCATCGGCGGCCGAGGGCCAGCCTTTCTACCATTTCGTGATGACGACCTCCAATCACCGACCGTACACGTTTCCGGAGGGCCGAATCGACCTGCCATCGCATTCCGGACGGGCGGCCGCGGTCAAGTACACAGACCATGCGATAGGGAATTTTCTGGATGAAGCACGCGCCAAACCGTGGTTCGACAATACTATTTTTGTAATTGTTGCCGATCATTGTGCCAACAGCGCCGGAAAAACCGATGTGCCCGTCGATAACTATCACATTCCGCTGTTGGTATATGCTCCGGCGATTGTCACATCAGGCGAAATCGATACGCTCAGCAGCCAGATCGACTACGCCCCGACCTTGTTCGAGTTGCTCGGATGGTCCTATGCAAGCGAGTTCTACGGGAAGAATATTCTCGCAATGAGCCCAGCGGACGGGCGGGCACTGATCGGTACCTATCAAAGCCTGGGACTGTACCGGCACAACAAGCTGACACTGCTGAAGCCCATGAATGTCGCTGAAGCTTATGACTACGACCCGCTGACCGGTGTGCAAACTCGAAGCGCGATCGATTCCGGGGACTATCTCGATGCGATCGCCTATTATCAAAGTGCCGCTGACAAAGCAGGTACTGCGGCCGAACCCGAAACCCTGCTGTCATGGTCGACAGGCAGCGCCGGACTCTGACCATTGCAGCGCTCGTTGCGCTGGCATCGCTCGTATTGCTCACATCACTCGACCTGATCGGCGACGTGGATCGGGAGATCACGGAGCGCTTTGTCGACGTCTCTGGCACCTGGCTGATCAATCACCATGGCAGCAGCCTGCGGCTGTGGCTCTACGACGGGCCCAAGATCGCAATCGGCCTGTTCGGCGTCGGCGCGCTGGTGCTCGCGTTCCGGCCGGGGCTGCTGTCACCAGGGTGGCTCACGCGACGCGAGGCACTTTTCGTATGCGCCTGTCTTGTAGTGGTACCGCTTACAATTGGCTTCATCAAGCAACACTCGAACGTGCAGTGCCCGGCGTCGCTGGAACAGTATGGTGGCACGCAAAGCAATGCTGACGCGCACCTGCGTATTGGCGGCTTCTTCGAAACGCACCGCAAAGGGGGCTGCTGGCCATCCGGCCATACGAGCGGGGCGTTCGCCATGCTCTGCCTGGCCTGGCTGGACCGGCGCCGCCGTGTTCGGTTGATGCTGGCACTGCCGGGACTGCTTGGCGGCGCCGCAACCGGATGGTACCAGGTCGCGCGCGGCGCTCACTTCGCGAGTCATATCGTGGCGACAGCACTGATATCGATCATTCTCATAACCTTGCTGGCCAAGGCATTCGAGATTGACCGCCGTCAGTAGCAAGTTGGCAGGCTGAGGACGGCCGGGCGATCAAAAGCTGCGCTTGGCCTCGATCAGAAGTTGCGTCCCGCGAATATCGGATCTGCCGTCCAGCGGATAGGCCAGGTCGATGTGCAGCATTTTGCCGAAGCCGGTGCGGGAATTGCCAAGCCGCAGTCCTACGCCCACGTTGCGCAGCAATCCCAGGTTCTCGCCGGACACCGGGCTGTCGCCCCAGGTCCGGCCCGCGTCAAAGAATGCCGCGGCGCCGACGTGAAACAGGCGGAACGGGTACCAGTCGGTGAAGAATCGCTGCTCGATGGTCAGCAGCGCTCTCGAGTCGCCCGTCTGGTAACGGATCGGGTAGCCGCGCAGACCGCTGTCGCCGCCCAGCAGCACCTGGTTGTCGATGTCGAGATTTGCGCCGGCAGCAACGTCCAGGCCGACGTAAAGAAGCCGGTCTTCCGATTGCTGCAAGTGATAGTTCGCAAAACCCGAAAGCAGTACATTTTCGGCACTACCCGACACGATCCTGCTGCCCAGTTGCGCGCCGAGCAGAAACGTGCCCTTTTGGCCGGCCCGGAATCCGTTGCTGTAGGCTGTGTTGATGTGAAATCCGGTCGCGGACGAACCAGCCGACGCAGACGAAAAGCCGACCTTGGCAGTGAATCGTGTACCGAAATACAGGTCTTCGGTGCGCTGTATCTGATCGAAATTCCGCACAGTCTCGAAGTGATCCTCCATGATCTCGATTCCCAGGTACGGAAAGACGTAGCGCCGGTCTTCAGGGATTATGGTTTGCGGTAACTGGTCATCGAGGATCGCAGAGAACTCGTGATTGTCATACACGAGGCCAGCCAACAGGCGGCGCGTCCAGCCCTGACTGAGACCCTTTGACCATCCACCGCTCAGTTCGTGGTAAGCGAGATCGTGCTCGAATTGCGCTTCCTTTTCTCCGAGGTCGTAGAGGGTATCCGTCCTTTGAGCGGCCAGTACGGAGACGCCGACAGCGTTTCGACTGTCCAGCGCATAGAAAGGTTTGCCAATCTGCAACTGGCGTTCGAAGCCGTCACTGTTTGCGGAAAAAAGGGCAGCCGCATCGTAGCGGCTGCCGCCAAGTCGTTGCTTGGCGACTTCGAATATCGTATTGCTGCGGTCGACGTCGGATCTGTACTTGGCGGCAACGTAGGCTCCCGTGCCGAGGAGGTTGTGCTCTTTCACGCCAAAGCCGCCGCTGTTTACGCCGCCATGCCTGCCGAATGCAAGGTCGGCACTCAGTGTCCAGACATCTGTCGTTTTCACCGCCAGGTCGACTACGCCGTTTTCATACCGCACCGGCTCGATGCTCACGTCACCAATATAGTGATTGGCGCGAAGTATGCGTTCCGTTTCTTCTGCCGACTGCCTGGAGTATTCGTCCCCCTCGGCAAAAAGCAGCTGCGACTCGATAACCTGAGGGCGGGTCCTGACGTGCAAGGCGTTTGCCATGCGATAAAGCCAACGGTCTTCTGCAGGGATTTCCGGATCGAAGATGTTGCGATTGTCGATGATGATCCGGCCTATCGTGGCTTCGTCCATTTCCAGTGCGGCTGGTGTCAGTTTTGCCGAGACAAGACTGCCGGAATTGAGATCGGATTCCGCGAAAGCATTGCACGTGGCCAGGATCATGATGATCACCGGGCAAGACGCTGCGCTGACGTGCGGGAGCCACACTGTCCTGGCCAACCGGATTACCATGCTTCACTCCGAGGTCGCTGATTCAAGCCTTGCCGCGGTCGGCACGCACGAAAAATAGACGATGCCGGCGAAATAATCGGTCCGGAATGCCGTGCCTGGGTGGCGGTAATCGACCGGAATTGCCGGAAGACTTCGTCTAAAATCCCGTAGACGCGGAGTCCAGCCTGTCGTGATGCTTTACGCATTAGATAAAAAGCTTGTAAAACAAATGCTTGCCGGAGACGAACAGGCGTTTCGGCGTTTCTTTGACGACAACTTTCGACGTTTGTATCGATTTGCACTCGCAAGGCTTGGCAACGATACGGATGCGGCCGAGGAGGTCGCGCAGATGGCAATGTGCAAGGCGACGCAGAACCTGGACAGTTACAGGGGGGAGGCGGCGCTGTTTACCTGGCTGTGCACGATCTGTCGGAACACCTGTACCGACTGGCTGCGACAGCAAGGGAGATACCGTGAACAGATCGTGTTGACGGAAGACTTCCCGCAAGTCCAGGCGGTGGTCGATTCGCTGGAGGAAGATGAAAGCCTCCGCCCCGACAAGCGGCAGGAGCGCCTTGAACTCGTGCGCCTGATCCAGGTTGCACTGGACAAGCTGCCGCCAAATTACGGAAACATACTGGAGTGGAAATATATCGACGGCTATTCGGTGAAGGAGATAGCGGCAAGAATGGAGTTGGGCACGGAAGCTACCCAGTCGTTGCTGGCTCGCGCGAAACGCGCATTCTGCGATGTTTACGCGGCGATGGCCGAGTCTTTGCAGCCGGATAACTCGAACCGAGGGTTGACATGAAAACGGTAAACGATCTCGAATCGGACATTCGGAGCGACGATTCGAGCGATGAAGCGCTCGAGGCCTTGTTTGCCCGCGCCGCGCCACGGCCCTTGCCGCGCCCGGATCGCGAGATACAAATTCGCGAACAGGTCAGGCAGGCATGGCAACGGAATGTGCGTCGCCGCGTGCAACGGCGCTATACACTGATGGCAATCGCAGCTTCCGTCGTTCTGGTAACGACCGTCAGCCTGTTGTGGTACCAGCTGTTGCCGGTGCCTGCTGATAGTGCGGCGGTAGCGATGGTCGACAAACGATTTGGCGAGCTACACATAGCCGATGCGTCCGGCGTACCGTATTACCCGTCCGACGGTCCATTTGCACTTTTGCCGGGGCAGGCGATCGAGACGGGGGACAACTCCGGCCTGGCGATGACCTGGAACAACGGCGGATCGCTGCGACTCGATGAATTCACATCGATCTCCGTGACCGCCGCGAACGAAATTTACCTGCAGCGCGGCCGGGTCTATTTTGATTCCGATCCGGTCACGTCCAATGCTTCGATAAGCCGTGGCGGTGCACCGGACATACTTGCGATCAGAACGGACCATGGCCTGGTCACGCCTTTGGGCACTCGCTACGTCACGCAGCAGTTGCGCGACAGCCTGGTAGTCCTGGTGCGCCAGGGCAAGGTGTCGGTCAATGGAACGGTCAATGGAACGGGGTTTTCTGCAAACGCACTCGAGGGAGAGCGGTTGCTTGTGTCGACCGGCGATGAGCCTGTTGTCGTTCCGGCTGACGCCTATGGCGAGGAATGGGCCTGGATCGAGAAGACCACCCCCGCGTGGAATGCGGAAGGCAGGACGATATTCGAGTTCCTGAGCTGGGTCAGCCGGGAGTCCGGCCGGCCGGTACGATTCGACTCGCCGATGGCAGAACAGCTTGCCAGGACCGAAACGCTGGTCGGCTATGGCGTTGTGGAACTCGAGCCGTCTGTCGCGTTGCGGATAGTACTGATGACGACGGGTCTCGACTGGGCTATAAAGGATGGTGCTGTCGTGGTGAGTGAGAGGCAGCCGGACGTTTCTGCTGTTTCCAATTGACGTTGCCATCCAAGTCTTGCCGGAAAAGCCCTGTAAAGCTGGACCAAACACCAGGCGCAACCGGCTGACGCCCGCCGTTGCACTCGCCGGTCACCGGCTATGGGCGACAATCTGGATCCTGCTCCTGTGTCAGACGCAGGCCCTGGCGGCCGACCCCGCTGAAGCCGTCTATCTCGGGCGTTCCATTGCCGAAGTCATCAATGAATTCCGCGCGGCCGGCTACCCGTTCGCGTACAGCACCAGCCTCGTGCGCCCGGAGCTCACCGTCGAAGCCGAGCCCGTGTCTACCGACCCACTGGGAATCGCCCGGGAAATCCTTGAACCCTGGCGTCTCGAGGTCCGGCAGGAGCGGGGACTCCTGCTGATCGTCAGGTCGGACAAGGAGACCACGGCGGATGGAGCCATGTTGCTCATCCTCCGCGATCAGCAGAACTGGTCGACTGTCGACGGTGCAAGCATTTCGTCCGTGCCGCAGTTGCCGGCCGTCGCCTCCCTCGGTTCCGGCGTATACCAGTTCGCGGGGCTTGCACCCGGCGAATACCGTATCCAGGTGGAAGCTGACGGATTCGAGTCCGCTGTACGCACGATCAAGGTGCGTAGGGGCAAGCCGACGGTCATCGAAATGAAATTGTTTGCGGCGCGGGATGAGATCGAGATGATCACCGTGCTCTCGAGCCGATACGACATCTGGAGCGACCTCGGCACCGCACCATACTTTTTGTCGGGTGTGACCATCGAGAACCTGCCGGATGTCGGCGATGATCCGCTGCGGGCCGCGCAGATCGTGCCTGGCACCGCATCCACCGGGGTCTCGGCGAGGACCTACGTTCGCGGCGGCGAATACCGTGAGACGGCAGTGTTCCTGAACGGCAATGAACTGCTGGATCCCTACCATGCACGGGACTTCCAGAACATCTTCAGTACCGTGGATGCGCGCATCGTCGACGGTGTCGAGGTGTACACCGGCGGCGTACCCCTCAGATTCGGCGACCAGATGAGCGGCGCTGTGCTGATGACCACCATCGATCCGACCATCGTGCAAAGAAAAGAGGTCGGGGTGAGCGTCTACAACACCAGCCTGTTGTGGTCCGGGTTGCTGGACAGCGGTCGTGGCGGGTGGCTGGTCTCGGGACGGCGCGGCAATCTCGACCTGGTCGTACGGCCGGAATACGGTTCGCCGAAATACCACGATATCTTTGGCTCGTTCCGCTACGACCTGTCGCCGGACGCAACGCTTACAGCCAACGCGCTGTATGCCAAGGACAAGATCACCGTAAACCTCGGTGACGGTGACGATGAGGATGACGTGGAGACGGCGAGCAGCAACGCCGAGAGTATTCAGTTCTGGGTGCAACTGGACAATCAATGGACCGATGACCTGCAAAGCACAAGCCTAGTTTCCCTGAATGCCTACAAGGTCAGGCGGGTTGGCAACATCGACGACGTCGAAAGTTATGCTACTGCGGTCAAAGACGATAGAGAGTTCCAGGAATTCAGAATTCAGCAGGATTGGGAGTGGGGCTACGCCGACAGGCACATCCTGCAATGGGGTTTCGATCTCGGTTACGGCGGTGCCGAGTACGACTACTTCAGCGATACCGAGTATTTCGGGTTGTCCACGCTGTATCCGGGAACGCCTGACAGCGAGCTTCGCGACCTCGAAAGATCACCGGAAGGCGGGTCCTACGCTCTCTACCTGGCGGACAAGTGGCAATTTGCACAAAGGACTTTCGTTGAGTACGGATTGCGCTTTGACCAGCAGACTTACGATGAGCAAACGTTTGCCGCCGATGTCAGCCCGCGGGTGAGTTTTTTTCACGCGTTGCCGGGCGGGACGGAGTTCCGGGCCAGCTGGGGCCGCTTCCTCCAGCCCCAGGACCTCCGCGAGCTGCAGGTGGAAGATGGGGTCGTGGACTTCCATCGCGCGCAGCGGGCAGACCAGGTTGTGGTCGGCGTGATGCAACCGCTCGGTGAAACCTACTCGCTGCGTCTCGAGCTTTATCAGAAGGAATACGACCGGCTGCGGCCGCGCTACGAGAACCTGTATGACCCACTGGCGCTGCTGCCGGAAGTTTCGCCGGATCGGGTGCGGATTGCGCCGACAACGGCTCGTGCCCGGGGCGCCGAGATCCTGCTCGATCGTGCCACCAGCGGACCATTGTCCTGGTGGATTGCCTACGCCTGGTCCGAGGCCGAGGATCGAGTGGGTGGAATCAATACCCCCCGCAGCTGGGACCAGCAGCAGGCGGTGCGTGCCGGATTGAACTGGTCGGGGGATAAATGGGATATCGGCATCGCTGCCAATGTCCACAGCGGGTGGCCGACCACGACTTTGTCGATCGTCGAAACAACGGACGCGAACGGTCTGCCGGTGTACATCGCCGAACCCGGCCCGAGAAATGCGGAACATTACGCAACTTTTGCCAGCCTGGACGCCCGAATGAACAGGAGGTTTCGTTTCGGCGACCAGCGCGTACTGAACGTGTTTCTCGAAGTGTCGAACGCGCTCAACCGGGAGAACCCCTGCTGTGTCGAGTTCGATCTGCTCTATGACGAGAACGATGTTCCGTACCTCGCCGGGCAGGAGGACTTCTGGCTCCCTCTGCTGCCCGCAATCGGATTCCTCTTTGAATTTTGATTCAGGGCTCTCGCTGTTCGCTGATCTGCACGTCCTTCCTGATCACCTTGATCGCATGCGCCCCGGTGCTGTGTACAGCCGGCATCGTGGTCGGATCGACGAAAGTGACGGCGTCGTCGTGTCCCGCGCCTTGCAGCACCGAGCGTATGCTCGCCTGCGTGCTTTCATCGAGAGGCTCGGGGGAAATGATCGTGATGCCCGCAGGCTGGGCTGCGGTAAACGGTGCTTCACCGGTCATCACCGCGACATCGAACTCGCCATCGGACAAGTCGACTATTTCGACGCGTTCCGCGTAATGCTCGAAGGCCGGCATCGAGACGGTCTTTCCGTCAACATTGAAGTCGTATCCTTGCTCGGTCCTGGTGATGAGTATGCTGCGGCCGGACTTGTCCACGACTGAGCGGCTTTCGCCAAGCTGCATATCCTGCAGGTCGAATCCCAGTTCCGAACCGGAAAGCTCGATGCGTAGCGGCTCGCCGCCGCTGCCATCGTCTTCCGCGATGACTACCCGCGACTCCCACATCGCGTTGGATTCGCCCGCCAGGGCAGTGATTGCGGGCAGATAGCCTGCGGCCAGGATCAGGAAAAACAGGCGGTTCATGGTCATTCCCCCAGTGAGTTGAGTACTCAGTCAGGGATGCAACGATACCGGAAAGCGTCGCAGGCTTCCGGTCTGTCCTTCCGGGCCGGCAAAAAAAAGCCGTACCGTTGCCGGTACGGCCTTTGGATCGGGTACTGCGTAATTCCTACTTGAATGAGTATTCGAAACCGACCGAGAACAGCCAGGCCGAATCGATGTCTTCGATATCGAACCATTCGAATTCGCCGCGAAAACCGAAGCCGCCACTGGTATTGAACCGGCCGCCGAGTCCCACTGCAATGTCTTCACCGCTGTCGGATCCGGAGCCGAATCCGCTGGCAGAAAACTTTGCGTCCCAGCTCACCATTCCGGCCTTGCCGAACAGGTCGAAAGTTTCACTTACCGGCATGGAACCGACCACGAACAGGTCGATTCCGTCGACTTCCAGCTCGAATTCGGTGCCGAACACGTCTTCTGACATGGAACCCATGTCCATCCAGCCGCCTTCGATGCCCCAGTTGTCGTTGAACATGTAGGCGCCGAATATCTTGTAGCCGACGTCGTTGAAATCGACGCTGGCGCCACTTTCCTCGATACTGACATTCGAGTAACCCAACGATGCACCCGCCGAAAAACCCTTATCGGCGAAGGCCGGTGCGGCGGCGAGCGCCACGAGCAGCACGGATGCTGCGATTGCTTTCCTCATGATGAATCTCCCGATACGCCCGGTGCCACGCCAGCGGCACAAGGCTGAAATAGTGTTTCCTGTGATTGCCCAATTCGAAGCCGGACCTCCCGGGCAGCCCGGGTAGTGGGCGCTAAACCCGGTCCCCAGAGGCCACAAAAGACGTCCGCGGGGCAAATTCTGCACCCTGGGCGGGCGCATTGCCAGACTCAGGTCACAGAATTGAACTCAAAAAACAAGCTTTTAGGGTGAAAGCTTGAGAATCGTCCGGAGGTCGCCACCTGCTACGGCGAGAAAAAGGTGCCGGGTTTATTTAGCGACTGAGCAGGGCACGGCAGTCGGGGGGAGGCCTGTGACGGGATGGCTCCCTTCGGTCCGCTTAATTCCCACAAACGACCCGCCCGGTGACTGTCCGTTGCTCATCAATGGCACTGCAGATATCCGGCACGTTTCTCGATCCGCTTTGACCGCCTGGTCCTAGAACCGGACCCGCACGCCGGCGATGGCATTCCAGCCGTAAATCTCGTTCTCCGCGAGGCGTCCGCTGTCCTTGCCGCTGAAAAAGCGTAAAGGCTCGTCGGTCAGATTGAGCAGTTCGACGTACGCGCTCCAGTGCTCGGTGAAGTCGTAGCTCGACTTGAAGTCGAGCTGGCCGCGTTCATCGAAGTAAAGGTCATTCGTTGCATCATCGCCCACAGCATCGAGGTAGGTGCTGTAGTAGGTGTAAGCGAGCCGCGCTTCGAATCCGCTGCGCTCGTAGAACACGGCCGCGTTGCCGATGTGTTCCGATTGCAGGAAGAACGGCAGCTTGTCCGGCCGGCCGAAGACCTCCGCCTCGCTGTCCGAGTAGGTGTAGTTGAACGCCACACCGAAGCCGTTCCAGAAGCCGGGCAGGCTCAGGAACTGCTGCTGGTAGTTGAATTCAACGCCAAAGATCTCGCCGGACTCGGCATTGTCGGTGGTGACGAGCGTCAACTCCGTGAAAAAGCGGCCCTCGAAATCCGTGTCCTCGAGTTCCGTGACGCGGGTGAAAATCGGATGGTCGATGTCCTTGTAGAAGACGCCGACGGCGATGATGCCACCGGACTCCATGTACCACTCGAGCGCCAGGTCCAGGTTGCTGGACTCGAGCGGCTGCAAGTCGGGATTGCCCGCTTCCGCTTCGCCCTCGAACTCGCCCGGCGCACCCGGGTCCTCGTCTATCTCGAAGATCCGGAAAGGCGCAGTCAGTTCATATGACGGGCGCCCCAGCGTGTTCGTCCAGGCCGCGCGTAACAACAGGCTGTCACCCAACTCGCTGCGCAGGTGCAGGCTCGGCAGCCAGTGCGAATAACTTTCGCCCCCGGATACCGGAACCGGGGGTTCCGCATCGCCATCGACGAAAATCAGGTCGTAGGCCGAAAAATCCGTTTGCGTATCTTCGAATCGCACGCCCGCCACCACCGTCGAGTTGCCGATGTCCATCGTGCCCATCACGTACGCGGCCGTGACTTCCTCTGTCACCTGGAAATCGACACCAAAAGATTCCGCGATCGTGTCTGCATCGCTCAGTTCAAACCCGGAGCTGTTGTCGGAGTAGAACTGGTCGAGCGCCGGAAACACCATTCGCGGTCCGAAATCGTAGCAGCGCTCGCTGCAATAGAAATCGGAGCGGCCCGCTTCGGTGAATCCGTCCAGGGTCAGGTCGTCAACATAGCCGTCGAACACGTCCATGTTCTGGTCGGATTTCTTGTCCCGTTCGACCTGCTTGGCACCGAATTTCAGCGTCAGGCCGTTTTCGCCCACATCCAGGCCCCGCTCGAGATCGAGCTGGAAGGCGGTCACGTCTTCCGTGATGATCTGACCGCCGCGCAAATATTCGTTGAACTCGTAAAATCCCGGATCGGCGAATTCCGCGCTCGTATCAACAGTAAAGAAAAGGTCGGACGTGTCGTAGTCCATCGGCAGCACATCGGCCATTTCGAACGACCATTCGCGATCGCGGCCCGTGTCCTGCTTGCCCTCGCCGAGAGTGGCCGATGCTTCCAGCACCCAGTTCCCCAGGACGAACTCGCCGCCAAGCGACGAGGTGCGGATTGTCTGTACTTCATTGCGATCCGAGACCAGGCGTTCCCCTTCGCCTTCCGTGAAAGTGCCCGAGGTCGGGGTCTGGTTCTCCAGGTCGCCATTGCGATAGGCATAAATCGTTTCGGCCTGTACCTCCGTGTCCTCGAAGCGATTGAACAGGTTGCGCAGGTAGAGTTTGGTGTCGTCGTTGGGCCGGAACTCGAGATTGGCGACGATACCGCTGCGCAGGCGTTCGATGCGGTAATCGCGAAGCACCAGTTCGTCCGGTATGAGGAAGCCACCCTCGTCTTCCCACGGGTCTCCGCCCTGCAGGTTGTCTGTGGTGAAATCCCGGTCGGAGTAGCTGCCGGAAATCACTATGCCCCATTGTTTCGCGGGGCCGAAAACCTGGCCGTAGCCGGCTGCCACGCTGTACGGGTTTTCGCCCCCCAGGTCGTAGCGACCGTAGTCTGCAGTCGCCGAGAAGAAACGACCATCCGGATCGTCGAATGCACTTGGGGTGACGATATTGATCGAACCGCCGACGGCATGGCCGTCCATGTCCGGCGTGACTGCCTTGATTACTTCGACCCGGGACAGCACTTCCGCCGGAATGGTGTCGAGAGAAACGCGCCGTGTGTCTTCCGGCGAGCCGATGACCTGGTTATCCAGCGTTATGTTCGTGTAACTCGGATCGATGCCCCGCACCGTGACGTAACGGCCTTCGCCCTGGTCGACGGTCGAGGTCACACCGGTAACGCGGCGCAGTGCTTCCGCCACGTTCTGGTCGGGTAGTTTGCCGGCGTCGTCCGCCGTCAGGGTCTCCTTGATCATGTCCGCCATGCGCTTGTCCTGGATGGCGTTGGCTTGCGCGGCGCGATAACCCGTAACCACGACCTCCTCGGTTGCGCCGATCGCGGCGAGCCCGACATCGGCAACAGCCGCTGCACCTGCCGTCACCTGCACGCTGAGCTGAGCGCTTTCATAGCCGCCGGTGCTGGCGGAGACCGTGTACGAGCCGGGAGGTATGTTGCTGAAGGTATAGGCGCCGCTGGTTTCGGTAATGGTGCTGCGCCCCAGCTCGACGATAGTGACTTCGGCGGAAGGCAGGGGGCGCCCGGTCAACGTGTCGGATACCTGGCCGCGCAGGGACACCTGGGCTTGCGCCGTAACGGCAAGCAGCGAGAGACAAATGGCCAGACTGCAACGGCTGGCGAAGGTCATTCCGGCGAGCATGGTGTTTCCCCCTTGATCAACATGGAGTTCATTGAAGTCGGCGGAAACGTTGATGTCGATTCGCCCTGTGCGCGGCGACCGTTCGGCATCCACGGGCCGCGACCGGCGCCGATGATTCCACGTGAATGTGACAACAAATTTACAATGGAGTATAGAACGGAAATTTTGTAATATGCAAATCTGAAAATGTTGTTTCAT
>DATICC010000333.1:0-3387 GCA_035457045.1 Woeseiaceae bacterium
AGCTGCAATGCCTCGGCCGCCCGCCCTCCGTTGCCTCCGGCAGCCAGTCGGCAGATCTCCGACGCGGGCAAGCTCGCCGATTTGTCACCGTGGATGCGCGAAAGGGCCCAATAAATATTCTCCAGCCCCGGCCCGGACACCAGCCTTTCGTCGGAGACGCGATCGAAGCGCTCGCGCAATGTGGCGAACACATCGATCTGCACCTGGGTTTCCGGCGCGAACCCGACGTGCCCGGCTTCGCCGACCACCGGAAACAGATTGCCGCCGCGCCTGTACAGGCCTGCGGCGCCGAGCCCGGTGCCTGGCCCCATGACGCCCACGGCAAAATCGCCCTCCGGCAACGGGCCCGGCGCCGGAAGACCCACGGCCAGGCAATCGGACTCCTGCAGAAATGGAATGGAATATGCGATTGCCTCGAAATCGTTGCACAACGCCACGACCGGTTCACCGAAAGCCTCGCGAAGATCCTCCGCATTGATACTCCAGTCATTGTTGGTGAAGCGCACGCGGCCGTCGACGATCGGGCCCGCGACGGCAAGGCAGATCACAGCAGGATTCTGCGCCTTGACGCGTTTCAGGTAATGACGGATCGCGAGTTCGGGCGATTCGAAATCCTTGCAATGCAGGGTCGCTTCGTCGTGAAACGCTGCCTTCCCGGGCTCAGCCAGCGCGAATCGCGCGTTCGTACCGCCGATATCGCCGATCAAAAGAGTTTGCTTGCGCATGGCAACTCCGGTCTTAATCAGTCCGCGCCAGGAACCGTGCGCGAATCGACAATCGAAACATGTTCGCACAGCGCAGGGATCGGCGCAGCAGATGATTTATATCAAAAAAATCATCTATTTATGAAATATTTCAAGATCTACTCTGGCACGAATCCGGCGCTCCCGACGTGACCTGATGCGGGCGCAATGATGCCGGGTTACTGGTTTCCGGTTCGACTGTGCTAAATATGGACATGCTCTCAGACGCTGATTTTCGTGCCCGCAAAGTGAAATCCGACAATCCAACATCGCGCGACATCGCAAACGCTGCCGGCGTTTCGCAGGCCACCGTGTCAAGGGCACTGCGCAACAGCCCGCTGGTTCGGCAGGATACGCGCGATCGCATCCACAAGATCGCGCGGGAACTCAACTACTTCGTCAATCGAAACGCGGCCGGACTCCGAACCCACCAGAGCGATACGATCGCGTTGCTCCTCTTCGAAGAGACGAAACGCGATCACTCGCGGGTCAACCCGTTTTTCCTCTCGATGCTCGGCAACATCACGCGCTCCGCCGCCAACCTCGGGTACGACGTCCTGGTCTCGTTCCAGGATATGGACAACGACTGGCATGTCCAGTACCAGGTCAGCAACCGCGCTGACGGAATCATCCTCCTCGGCTATGGCGACTATGTGTCGTATCGGGAGAAACTGCGTTCGCTGTCCGCGTCGAATACGCGATTCATTATCTGGGGCCCGATCATCCAGGACCACCCCGGCCACTCGATCGGCTGCGACAACGAAAGCGGCGGTTTCCAGGCCACCGCGCACCTTGCGTCGCTGGGCCGCAAACGTATTGCGTTCCTTGGCAACGTGACCAAAGGCAGTCCCGAATTCATAAAGCGCTACCGCGGCTATTCGAACGCCCTCAAGAAGGCAAACCTGGCCAAAATCCCGGAGCTGCGGGTCGACGCCGATAACGAAGAGCAGCTCGGCTACCAGGGCGCACTCAGGCTACTCGACAGCGGTGAACCGTTTGACGGCCTGTTCGCCGTTACCGACCTGATCGCCATTGGCGCGATCCGCGCGCTGCAGGACAAGGGCGTCAATGTTCCGCGCGATGTAAGTGTGGTCGGTTTCGACGACATCCCGGTGGCATCCTACGTTTCGCCGTCGCTGACGACGGTTCAGCAGAACTCTGAGGACGCCAGCGAACTGCTCGTCGGCAACCTGGTAAAACTGATTCGAAACGAGCCGGTAAAGTCCACCCTGATGCCGCCGAAGCTCATCGTCCGCCAGTCCTGCGGCGCCAGTTCGTTCTGACCTCCGCTCATTGCGGTTCCGCGGCCTTGTCGATAGAGAGGGTCGCTATGCCGGCGAGTATCATCAGGACGCCGCCGATGACCAGGCCGAAAATGCTCTGCAGGTCGAAAAAATAGCGGAGTATGAACCCGAGCAGGCTGGCGGCAACCAGTTGCGGTATCACGATAAAGAAGTTGAAGATGCCCATGTACACACCCATCTTGTGTGACGGCAGATTGCTGGACAACAAGACGTAGGGTAATGACAGGATCGAGGCCCACGCGACGCCGACGCCAATCATCGGAACCAGCAGCAAATCCGGGTCGCGAATGAAGAAAAACGCTAGCAGCCCGGAACCGCCCAGCACCATGGCCAACAGGTGGCAAACGCGGCAGCCGAGGCGGTTTGCGACGAACGGGATCACCATGGCAGCGAGTGCGGCAAATACGTTGTAGGCCGCAAACAGAATTCCGGTCCAGTCTGCACCATCGTTATATGCTGCCGAAGTAACATCGCTGGTGCCGAAATGATGACTGGTGACCGCCGCGGTGCCGTAGATCCACATGGCGAACAGGGCGAACCAGGAAAAAAACTGCACGACAGCAAGTTGCTGCATGACTTTTGGCATGTGGAACAGGTCGTGCATGATTTCCTGCAATCCCGCGCTGAACCCGTTGCCGGGTGCGCCCCGACCCTGGAGGTATGCAGTTCCTATCTGCAACAGGCCGAATGCGATAAATCCGCCGGCAAGCACGTAAAGCTGCTTGTCGAGGCCTTGCCAGGAAATCAGGAACCAGGCGACGGCGCCAGTGAGCGCCCACAGCAGCCCGCCGTTCCTGTACCTGGCCGCGGGCCGGGCGCTTTTTTCGGACGGCACGTGCTCCGATGGCCTGGCCCGGTCAAATTCCGCGAGTTCGTCCGGTGAGTACTCGCGCGAGCGGAATACCGTCCAGCCGACGGCCAGCAGGAACGCCGCCCCGCCAACGTAGAACGACAACTTCACGGATTGCGGAATCTCGCCGGGAGCCGCCGTATTGCCGATATCCAGCCAGTTGCTCATGATCCACGGCAAGGACGATGCCACGATGGCTCCGGTTCCGATGAAGAATGTCTGCATTGCGAAACCTACCGTTCGCTGGTTCTCTGGCAGCATGTCGCCGACGAAGGCGCGGAAAGGTTCCATGGAGATATTGATGCTCGCGTCCATGATCCACAGCATGCCGGCGGCAATCCACAGCGTCGGGGAATTCGGCATGAAGAACAACGCGAGTGACGCAAGAACCGCGCCGATCAAAAAGTATGGCCGTCGCCGCCCGAGGCGGTTCCAGGTGCGGTCACTCAAGTAGCCGACGATCGGCTGAACGATCAGGCCTGTCAGCGGC